>JALVUH010000206.1 GCA_027035735.1 Nautiliaceae bacterium | reverse complement strand
GCATCTACAAAAACTTTGTTTTTAACTACTACTACCGCACCAACTGCTGGATTTGGATATGTTAAAAACTGATATTTCCAAGCTTCATTTATTGCTAAAGAAAGCATTATTTATCTTCAAAAGAATAAGTATTCCAATCTACATAAGTTTTTGCTTTTTTAATATCATCAAATTTAACTCTCTCTTTTCCAATTTCTGCCACTTCTCCATCAAAGCTTTTAAGTTGACCTTTTATTTTTTTGCCATCAGTTGTAGTAACTTTTACATTCTCACCTATACTTTTTTCAAAATGCTCTTTTTTTGTAAGTTTTCTCTCAATTCCAGGTGAACTTACTTCAAGAAAATACTTCCCCTCAACTGGGTCTTCAATATCAAAAATTGGTGAGAGTAAGTTATTTATAGCAGCACAATCATTTAAAGTAACACCACCTGGTTTTGTGATATAAACCCTATAAAATTTATTATCACCTTCTGTAGTTTGTTCTATGTCATAAAGTTCACATCCATTATCTTCTACTATATTTTTAATCACTTCTTTTAGATTCATCATTATCCTTTTTTATTTTTTCAAACAGCTCTTCCATTTTATTTTCATGTTCTAATAATTCATCAAAAGTAAAAGTGAGATTTGGCACTTTATACCATCCTGTAGCTTTGAGTGTCTGGCTTTGAATATATCCTCTTGCTTGTTTTAATTGTTTAAGTGCTTGTTTTTGTTCTTTTTCATTAAGATAGCTTTTTTCAAGATATACTTTAGCATCACTACCATCTCTAGAGCAAACTACATCAATAACACTTAAAGAATTGATTCTATTATCTCTCATTTGAGCTAAAGCTTCTGGAATTACTTCTTTAAGAATAGATTCTTTTCTTTGGACTTTAATACTTTTGCCCATTAATATCCTTTTTATTTAATTATACCAAATTTTTAAGGAAAGTTTAAGGAAAGAAAGAGGAGATTATTCAAATTTAGCTTTTTCTTCTATTTTTTGATAAGTCTCAAGTATATCTCCAACTTTAACATCATTATAACCTTCTACCATAATACCACACTCAAAACCTTTACCAACCTCTTTAACATCATCTTTAAATCTTTTTAAACTTGCAAGTTTAGAATCATAAATTACAACACCATCTCTAATAACTCTTACAAAATCTCCTCTATGAACAACTCCATCTTGCACATAACATCCAGCAACTGTTCCAACTTTTGGAATATGAAACACATCTCTAACTTCCACTGTTGCTGTAACTTCTTCTTTAATTTTTGGAGTCATAAGACCTGAGAGAAGCTCTTTTACATCATCAATTAAATCATAAATAATTGAATATGTTCTGATTTCAATTCCCTCTTGTTTAGCTTTATTTTTAGCTTGAGATGTTGGACGAACATTAAATCCTAAAATAATTGCATGAGGCTCACTTGCTTTAGCCAAAATTACATCATTTTCTGTAATTGCTCCAACATCTGCATGAATAATATCAACTTTAACTTCTTCATTTTTTAGTTTTGCAAGACTTCCTTTAATAGCTTCAACACTTCCTTGAGTATCAGCTTTTATAATAACAGGTAATTTTTTAAGCTCACCCTCAAGAATCATTTTTTGCAAATCTTCTAAAGTTGCTTTTGTTGTTTTTGATTTTTCTTTCTCTTCTAAATACTCTTTCCATTTCTCAGCTGTTTCTTTTGCAATTTTATCAGATTCAACACTTACTAAAGTATCTCCAGCAATCGGAACTTCATCAAATCCTGTAATCTCAGCTGGTTCACCTGGGAGAACTTCTTTTTTTTGCTTTCCAAGGTCATCAATAATGAGTCTTACTCTACCAAATGTTTTACCACATACAAAACTATCTTGTTTTTTAAGGGTTCCATTTTTAACAATAACTGTAGCAACCGGCCCTTTACCTTTTTCTACTCTACTCTCAATTACTACTGCTTTTGCAGGGCATTTTGGATTAGCTTTAAGCTCCATCATTTCTGCTTGAAGTAAAATAGTCTCAAGTAAATCATCTATCCCTTCACCAGTAAGAGCTGAAACATGAACAAATTCATAATCTCCACCCCACTCAACTGGAGTAATACCCATCTCAGCAAGTTGAGATTTTACTAAATCTGGATTTGCATTTGGCTTATCAATTTTATTTACTGCAATAATAAATGGCACATTTGCTGCTTGTGCGTGAGCTATAGCTTCTCTAGTTTGTGGCATTACTCCATCATCAGCTGCTACCACTATAATAGCAATATCTGTAACTTGAGCTCCTCTTGCTCTCATTTCTGTAAATGCTTCATGTCCTGGAGTATCAATAAAAGTAATTTTTTTACCATCTTTTTCTACCATATAAGCACCGATATGCTGAGTAATTCCTCCAGCCTCTTTTGCCGCAATTCTTGAATTTCTAATTTTATCAAGTAAACTTGTCTTACCATGGTCAACATGTCCCATAATAGTAACAATTGGAGGTCTTGGAGTATCATATTCACTCTCAGGGCATTTCTCATCATATTTTTTTACATAATCAAACTCAGCTAATGGGTCATAAATCTCAACTGGAACTTCAAATTCTTCTGCTAATGTTTCTATATACTCTTCTCCTAAAAAGTCATTTTTATCTCTCTCTTCTCCAAGTTCTCTTAAAGCATTTAATACATCTTCTAAAGGTTTGTTAATAGCTTCGGCAAATTCATAAACTCTTACTTCTTTAGGAATTTTAATTACTTCAATTTCTTTTTCTTTTTTCTTTTTCTTCTTTTTCTTTTTAGTAGCAGTTTTATTGATTCCTCCATCTTTAATAGCAGCTTTTTTCTTTTTAAGTTGAGTTTGTTTTTTTGCTTCTTTTTTATTTTCCATTTGAGTTTTAGTTTGGGCTTTTTCTTCAATATCTTCATCTTTTAAAGATATATCATTAAAATATAAATCAAGAAGTTCTACTTGATTTTCCTCAATTACATCCATTTCTGCTAAATCTACATTTATTTGAAGCTCTTTTTGTTCTTTTTTAGGTTTTGGAGGAACTTTTTTTATTTTTTTTGGTTTTTCTTTAACAACTTCTTTTTTTTCAACTTTTTCTTCTTTTTTTTCTACAGGCTTTTCTTCTTTTTTAGCTTTTTGAACTACCTTAATACTGCCTTCTTGAGTTTTTTTAACTAAATCATTAAAAGATGAGCGTCTTCTTCTTTTTGGTTTTTCTTTTTTTTCTTCTACTTGTGATTTAACTACTTTAGTTTCTTTTTCTTCTTTTTTAGGCTCTGGTTTTGAACTTTGTTTTAAATATTCATCTATTTTTGCTGCATCCATTGCATCAATACCACCTCTAATGCTAGCTTTTATTCCTAATTTTTTTGCAATTTCAACAACCTCTTTTGATTTTAATCCTAACTCTTTTGCGACTTCTGAAATTTTTAACTTCAAGTATACTCCTTTTTTTAATTTACACTGGAAAATGTAAAATGAAAAATTTGATTTTTTGCTTCTTCTTTTGAAATTTTACATTTTTTTGAAATAAATTTTATAAATTTTTTATCATTTATACAATCTTTACAAACATAAAAACTTCTACCTTCTCCCCTAAAAGATACTAAACGATTATTTTCACATTGTAATCTAATGAGCTCTTTTTGAGGAAATCTTTTTTTACAAACTACACACATCCTTATAGGAATTTTCCATTTTACATTTTCCATTTAATTATATACTTTTACTCCTATATTGTCAAAATATAAAATTTTTACATTAAAATCTTTAAAATTATCTTTTAAAGCAGAATAAATATTATAAGCATCATCTTTATAAGCTAAATTAAAAAATGTAGAACCACTACCACTAAGAGTTGACATTAAAGCTCCTTCTCTTAATGCAATCTCTCTAATTTTGAAAAGTTCTGGAATATTTTTCATTCTATTTTCTTGATGAATTTTATCTTCCACTACATATCTTAAAATATCAAATTTTTCTGAAAAAAAAGCTGCTGTAATCATAGCAGTTGATGAAATATTTGTAACTACATCTTTTAAAGGATAATGAGTTTTTAATGCATTTCTACTCTTTTGAGTAGAAACAGGCTTATTTGGAATAACTATTATTGCTCTAAGAGTTGTAGGAATAAATTTTTTTAGAAAATAGACTTTATTTTTTCTAAGTTTTGCTACACAAAATCCTCCAAGAGTTGCTGGAGTAATATTATCAGGATGTGGTTCATAATTTAGAGCTAGATTTATTATCTTATCTTTTTTATAAGGAACTTGTGCCATTTCATAAGCTGCAGTAATAGCTGCTACAATAACAGCAGAAGAACTTCCAAGACCTCTGCTTAGAGGAATTTTATTATTAAATTTAAAAGAAAAATTATCAACTTTACCCGTTAAATTTTTATATGTTTCATTAAAAATATCTACAAAATAATTTCTTTTTAATGTTTTTAAAAAATCTGCATTTTCTCCATATATTTCAATAGAAGTGTATTCTGCTTTTTTTATTTCAATTTCATTTCTTAAATTAAGAGCAAGACCCAATGTATCAAATCCAGGTCCTAAATTTGCACTTGTAGCAGGCACAGTTATTACCATCTATTTCCTTCATACTGGACTTAAAATATATAAAGGGGAAGTATCTTCATTGAAATTTATATCTTTTAAATTTTTAGGTAAAAAAAACTCCCCTGCTTTTAAATCTTTTTTGAGTGTAATTATACCATTGTTTTTTACAAAAAAACTTGCCCCTGCTGCTTTTATAGGTCTATTTTGATTAAATTCAAATCCTTCAGCACCATAAAGTTTAATTCCTTTTGCAATTTCCATCGTTTTAAAAAAAATATATGAAAGTTTTATAGCCATGTAACTCCCAGGACCTTTAGTATAAATTACTCTTTTAATATCATATTTATTTAATAATTCTTCAAAAACCACAGGTAAAATATCACTTGTTTTACCCTTTTTTTTAATCTCTTCAATAAGCTGATTATTTTTGTAAATACCAAAAAGAGCAGGAGAAGAAATGGTGATAGCTACTAAATCAACTGAAGACTTTTGCAATAGCTAACTCCTCTTTTGAAGAGACGCTAATAATTTCATAAGCTTCTTCTTCAAATACCTTTAAAGTTAATAAATGATTTAAATGATGACCACTTGCAAATGCTTGATATTCTCCTATAAAATTTGCACCAAGCAAGCTCATATCTCCAATAGCATCAAGAATTTTATGCCTTACAAATTCATCTGGAAATCTTAAATTTTCATTTAAAATACCTTTATCATCTAAAACAATCGCATTTTCCAAACTACCTCCAAGAGCAAGCCCTATACTTCTTAAATATTGAACTTCTTTTAAAAATCCAAATGTCCTAGCTCTTGCTATCTCTTCAATATAATTTTTTGTAGAAAAATTAAAATGATATTTTTGATCTCCAATCATTGGATGATCAAAAAATATTTCAAAATCAAAACTTATATTTTTAGAAGGGGAAATTTTTGCAAATTTATTGCCATCTTTTATTTCAACTTCTTTTGTAATTCTCAAAAATCTTTTAGGAGCTTCTAATTCTTTAATACCAGCCTCTTTAATCATCATTACAAAACTTATAGCACTTCCATCAAGTATAGGAACTTCATCATTATCAACCATAATCCTTAAATTATCTATTCCAAATGCATAAACTGCACTCATTAAATGTTCAATCGTTGAAATAACAACACCATCTTTACCAATAACAGTAGCCATTTTTGTATCAACTACATTTTCAGGTTTTAAAGGAATAGAAATTCCTTTATCGCTTCTATAAAAAACTATACCACTATTTTCTGCTAATGGTTCAAGTCTAAGTTTAACAGGTACACCTTTATGAAGCCCTATACCTACTACTTCTACTGGTTTTTGTATTGTTCTTTGTTTCATAATTCTAACCTTTTATCTCCATAGAAAACTGTATCTTTTTGAATCTCCCCTATCTCTTCCGAATTATACACTATATTTCCACTATTTTTTCTTACAAATAAAAAATTTCCTTCAACTATAACATCTCCTCTATTTTCATCTAAAATAAAAGCTTTATTATAAACTTTTACTTTAGCTCCTGGATTTATCTTTTTTAAAAACACACCATTATTTACTTCTATTTCTTCGCCATTTCTTATTATTTTATCAAAAATTTTTATATCATCAACTTTTTTAATTTCTCTTATCTCTTTTTCAATTACTTTTACTACTTGTTTTACACTAAAATTTTCATCAGAATTTAATACAAAATAATTTAAATCTTTAGATTTTAAATACTCTTGTATCTCTTTATTAAGCTCTTTTAACATAAAATAATAATTTTTAATAAGCTCATATTTACTCTCAACAACATTTTTAAGTTTTTCAAAATCTTCAACTTCAAAAACTCTTATTGTTTTTTGTTTCATTTGTTAATAATCTTTTTTGATTGATTTAATATATTTAAGATATTTATTTTTATCCAATGAGGGTCCATCCATTCAAGAGGATTAACAAAAACTCCTTGAACATACATTCCAAAATGCAAATGGTCACCAAAAACTCCGCCCGTTGAGCCGGTTCTTGCTATCACTTCGCCTCTGTGGACTTCTTGTCCTTTTTGAGCTATAAATTCACTTAAATGAGAATAACTGGAATAAAGCCCCAATCCATGGTAAAGAAACAGTGTATTTCCATAGATTCCTTCATATTTTTCAGCTACAACTTTACCCGGATTTGAGGCATAAACTTTTGCGTGTTCTATTTTTGCTAAATCTAATCCTTTATGAATTGCAGTTGAAATTTCTTTTCCATGATAATAATAATGTCTAAAATCCATAAATCCTGCTTCTTCTACACTTCCTGGAAGTGGATTAAATCTTCTTATATTAAAATTATTTACTATTTTATGTTCTTGAAGCTCATAGACTTTACTAGTAATTTTTGATATATCTTTTTCATCAATTTTTCTTAAAGTATTATTTTCCATTTTAAAAATTTCAATAGGATTATTAGGAACTTGCATTCCCATTTTGATTAACACATTTTTTGCAACATTTTGTATGAAATTATCACTGATTGTTATTTTTTTAGGATGAAATTTATATATGTAACCACTTCTCCAATATAAAGGAATATGCGTAATACTCTTATTACCTGCATAATCAATTGCAACTACATTAGCATCAAAAGTATTTTCCCTAAAAGGCCAAGCTATTATAGCAGCATAATATCCTTTTTTCACAAAAGGAATAAGTTTAAATTTATATTTATTATCTACTAAAATATAAGCATCTTTTAAATTTTTATCTCCTACTTGTACTACTACTGCAGCACTCCCTCCTCTTCCTATTGCGTAAGAGTTGTCTATAATTACAGCATTAGGAGGAGTAGTATCTACTTTTAAAACTATTGTTTTTTTAGCTGTATTTCCTTTAAAAAAGTGCCAATCTGAAGTATCAGTGGCAATTACTATAAGTTTAACTTGTTTAAAACTAACTAATTCATGAGACAATTTAATATTTAAAATAACTTTTTTACCTAAATTAGGCGAAGTAGATTTTGCTATTACTTCTTCAAAATTTGGAGCACTAACAATTACTTTATAAGATTTAATTCCTCTATTATCAGTAATTATCACTTTTATAGGTTTTTGTAAATTTGTATATCCATTGGTAATAATTTTAATTTTTGGAGGTTCTTTTTCAAACATTGGAGAAAAATAAACAAATCCAATAGCGCCTAAAATTAACACAACAATCAAAATCCATAATTTTTTCATTCTTCAATCTTTACTATCTCTTTTAAATCATTTTTTAGCATATTTTTCACTTTTTCAAAATCAAATTCATCTTTAATAGTAGCTCCAGCGGCTCTTATATGACCACCACCTCCATATTTTACCGCTATTTTACTTACATCTGCATAATTTTTACTTCTAAGAGAAATTTTTATTCCATCTTCATCTTCTCTTAACATACAAGCCACCTCAACACTCGCTATAGCTCTTACTGAATTTACAATAGTATCAGTGTCATCTTTTATAGCCCCTGTTATTTCCATCATCTCTTTTGTAACTTCCACAAAAGCAACTTTTCCTTCACAACAAAGTTCTATCGTCTCATATGCTTTTGCAAGAAGTCTAAGTCTTGAGAGTCTATCTCTTTGAAAAAGCATTTTAGCTACAAAATCAGGTTTAACTCCACATTTTACTAAATCAGCTGCCATTTCAAATACTTTATCTGTAACACTTTCATACTGAAAACTTCCCGTATCTGTTACTAAAGCAGTATATATACAAATTGCACTTTCTTTAGGAATTGTTACATTATTAGCTTTTAGCATATTATAAACTACTTGAGAACTTGAAGCTGCTTTTGGATCAATTATATTAATATCACCATAATTGGTATTTGAGATATGATGGTCAATATTTATTAAAAATTTAGGTCTCTCCTCAATCCCTAATCTATCAAAACTACCACAATCAAAACTTATTAATAAATCATAATTTTTTGGAAGTTTATCTGTTACTTTATCAAAATTTGGCAAAAAATCTAAATACATTGGAAGAGGTTTAGTAACATTAAATATTGTAACTTTCTTACCAATTTCTTTTAAAATAGGATATAAGCTCAAAGAACTTCCAAGTGCATCTCCGTCAGGATTAATATGTGCAGCAAGGACTATATTTTTAGATTCTAAAATTTTCTTCCAAGCTTTTTTAAAAAGTTCTTGCATATTTTGCCTTTTTGCGAAATTTTAACATAATTAATGTTAATTAATTGTGAAAACTAAAACATTCTTTTTGCTTTATACACATAAGCTAATACCTCCGCTACTGCTTTATAAAGTTTTGGAGGAATAATCTCATCCACATCTACACTTTTATAAAGTTCTCTTGCAAGAGGTGGATTTTCTACTATCATAACTCCAGCTTCTCTTGCTATCTCTTTTATTTTTAAAGCAAGATTATCAACTCCTTTTGCCACTACCCTTGGAGCATCTTCTTTTTCTTTATCATATCTTATAGCTACTGCATAATGAGTTGGGTTTGTAATCACAACATCTGCTTTTGGAACCTCAGCCATCATTCTTTTTTTAGCCATTTCTCTTTGAAGCTGTCTAATTTTAGCTTTGACTTCAGGATTACCTTCTGTTTGTTTAAACTCGTCTTTAATTTCTTGTTTGCTCATTCTAAGAGACTTTTTATATGAATATCTTTGATATATTAAATCAATTACAGCAAATACAAAAAATACTCCAAGCATTGAAAAAATAATAACAGCTGCTTTATTATCAAACCACTTTAACTGCTCAAAAATAACCATAAGTTCTAATCTTGGAATTTGATACAAAAAAGATAAAAAAAGCCAAAATCCAACCAAAAATGCAATAAATACTTTTAGTGTAGTTTTTAATCCTTCCACAAATGTTTTTGCAGAAAAAAGCCTTTTAATCCCTTTAATTGGATTAATCTTATCAAACTTTGGAATTAATGGTTTAGTAGTAAATAAAAATCCAAATTGTGCAACATTCCCTATAATTGCAGCTAAAACTATCACAAACATAACAGGCAATAAAATAATAAAAAAATATTCTGAAGTTTTTATGACTATATTAAAAAATCTCTCAACCGTAATCTCTTTACCTATAAGTGAAAAAATATATTCAAAATACTCTTCCATTCTTCCAACAACAATTTTTAAATAAAAAATAATAATAATACTCGCAAGTAAAAGAATAATAAATCCCACCAATTCCATAGATTTTGGAACATTACCATCTTTTCTAGCTTCTTCTATCTTCTTGGGGGTGGGCTCTTCCGTTTTCTCTAAATCATCAGCCATTAATTTCCTCTTTTATTTTCTTAAAAAACTCTTCTAAAGATTTTCTTATATTTTCTCTATTAAATGCAAGAGGCGAAGGATGATAACAAACTCCAATTTTCAAATTACAAACATTATAAAATCCACATTTTTTAAGACTTTTAACTTCTGGACATACATAAGAAAAAGCTTTTATAGCAGAATTTCCAAGAAGCAAAATTAAACG
Source organism: Nautiliaceae bacterium (assembly GCA_027035735.1). Taxonomy (GTDB): domain Bacteria; phylum Campylobacterota; class Campylobacteria; order Campylobacterales; family Nautiliaceae; genus JALTBU01. Next base: position 4,794 of record JALVUH010000206.1, on the reverse strand, counting down.
AGGCTTAACAATTTCTATCTCTTTTTTTAATAACTCCGCTCCAATTTTTAGCTCTTTTGCACTTGGAGTTCTATTTTTAAAGCCTTTATAAGTCCTAAAAGGAAAAGCATTCGTAATTAAAAAATCTTTTTTTCTATCAAGTCCACTTAAAGTTATAAGATAATTTAAATTCTCTCCAGCCTTTCCTACAAAAGGCTCTTTTAATTTTACTTCATTATATCCTGGAGCTTCTCCTATAATCATAATAGGATGATCAACTTTTTCATCCAAATATTTATCAAATACTAAAGTAAAATCAATATTTTCATTTACATATTTTTTTATAAATTTTTCTCTTTCTTTATAAAATTCTTTAAGTTTCTCTTTCCAATTCATGCTTTTATATTTAAATTATTACCTGTTCCTGTAAATTTTGCTGCTTCTTCCAAAGCTTTAGTATTTTGCATATTTTTTTCTAAAATATAACTTATTTGATTTTTAACAACATCTTGAGATTTTTTAATAAGTTCTGTTTGAATAGCCGCTTTTAAAGAACTTGCATTATTTGTAACTTGCATTTATTATCTCCTTTATGCGATTTATTGTGATTTCTAAATCTTTATTTTCAATAATATAATCGGCTAAATTTTCATATATTTTATCTCTTTTTAAAAAAAGCTCTTTTGCCTTTTCTTTATCTTGAAAAAGAGGTCTTTTTTTTATCTCTTCTTCATTCATTCTTTTTAAAATATCTTCAAAACTAACTTTTAAATAAATAACAATTCCTGCTTCTTTAATCTCAGGAATATATATAGGAAATCCTCCACCTACTGAAATTATAGTATTTTTCACACTATTTTTTATCCATTCAAAACAATATTTTTCCATTTCTCTAAATTTATTTTCACCATATTTTTCAAAAATCTCACTAATTTTCATATTCTCAAAATTTTCTATAAGCATATCTGTATCAATAAAATAAGTATTAATCTCTTTTGCAAGTTTTCTTCCTATTGTACTTTTACCACTTCCCATAAAACCTGTTAAAATAATATTATCTAAGCTCAATTAACACTCCATTTATATCTTTTTTTACTTTATAAGAATATTTTGCATCAAAATATACAACTACTCTATAAAATCCGCTATGAGCACCAACTACTATTTTTTTTACAAAAGAATTTTTTACTTTTTTTTGTATTGTTAAAAAATCAACATTTCTCTTAAAATCAAGCACTAATCTAAAAGGTTCTGTAAGAAAAAATATTCTTAATAATTTATCTTTTGTATTGAAAAAAAGTTTTTTATTTTTTATAAAAAGTTTAAAAGTAGGAAATTTCAAAATTTTCATAGAAAAATTTTTAGGATTATGCGTAACAATTATTGGAGAATGAAAATCTATCGCTTTATTTATAGAAATTTCTTTTTGTTTAATATCACTATCTAAAGTCTGATATACAAAAATTATCTTTTTAAGTATTCTTGCATTATTTGGCAAATAAACAATCACCTTATGAAAATATTTTGGTTTTTTAATATTTATATTTTCAGGAGTAATAACAGGTTCAAAGGGATTTATTCTTGCAAATAAAATTAAAGGAAAAATTAATAAAAAGTTCAAAAGTTTATTCAATTAATTTCCTTCTAATTCTTTTAATTCAAAATACTCTTTTTGAAGTAAAGCATTTTCCTTTTTTAATTCATAAACTCTTTTATTCAATATTTTTAGATTATTATTCAAATCAATCATCCTTGAAAAAGATCGTTTACCAAACATTAAATCTACAATATAAAAACCTAAAATAATTGCCACAATCACTACTAAAACAACTTTTAAATCTATCTTAGGTTTTTTTATTAAAGCATCATAATCTATCATTTTTTAACTTTCCAAAAGCAAAAAAGCTTTTGGATTAAAATAATTCTTTTCCAATATATTCACTTCCTACAATACTTCTTTCTATTTGAAGAAGTCTATTATATTTTGCTGTTCTCTCACCTCTTGCTGGTGCTCCTGTTTTGATTTGTCCAGTATTAAGAGCAACTGCAAAATCAGCAATAAACGCATCTTCACTCTCACCACTTCTATGACTCATCACACATCTATAATTGTTTCTTTGAGCAAGTCTTACTGTTTGCATAGTCTCAGTAACAGTTCCTATTTGATTAGGTTTGATAAGAATTGCATTTGCAACTCCAAGCTCAATACCTTTTGAGAGAAGTTTTTTGTTTGTAACAAAAATATCATCTCCAACAAGTTGAATTTTATTTCCTAATTTTTCAGTTAAAATTTTCCAACCGTCCCAATCTTCTTCTGCCATCCCATCTTCAAGTGAAATAATTGGATATTTTTCTACCAATTTTGCATAAAAATCAACCATTTCTTCTTTTGTAAATTCTTTACCTTCACCTGCTAATACATATTTCCCGTCTTTATAAAACTCACTACTTGCTGCATCAAGAGCAATATTTACTTCTTTTCCTGGAATATATCCAGCCTCTTCAATAGCTCTTAAAATATATTCAATTGGTTCTTCATTATTTTTGAAATTTGGAGCAAATCCACCCTCATCTCCAAGAGCAGTAGGATGTCCATCTTTTTCAAGAAGTTTTTTAAGCGTATGATAAATTTCACTGCTTGCTCTAAGAGCCACTTCAAAACTATCAAATCCATTTGGAACAATCATATATTCTTGTAAATCAACATCATTATCTGCATGAACACCACCATTAATAATATTAAGCATAGGTGTCGGCATTACAAGTCCATTACTTCCCCCTAGATATCTGAAAAGTGGAAGATTTAAAGAATTTGCCGCCGCTCTTGCAACAGCCATAGAAACTCCAAGAATTGCATTAGCACCAAGTTTTGATTTGTTTTCAGTTCCATCAAGTTCAAGCATAATATTATCAATCTCAGCTTGATCAAATGGACTCATTCCTATAAGTTCATTTGCTATTATTGCATTTACATTTTCACAAGCTTTAAGTACGCCTTTTCCACCAAATCTTTTATCTCCATCTCTAAGTTCAAGCGCTTCATTCACTCCTGTACTAGCACCACTTGGCACAATAGCAACACCACTACTTCCATCACTAAGATAAACTGTTGCTCTAACTGTTGGATTCCCCCTAGAATCTAATACTTCATCTGCAAAAATATTGTCAATTACAACCATTTTATTCTCCTTTTAAATTTAATTCTTCTTCATCCTTTTTTTCAATTGCATCTATCATATGTGAAAGTTCTACACCAAGTGCTTCTTTAATTTTTTGTTCTATCTCTTTTGCTAATTCTGGATGCTCTTTTAAATAAGCTTTCGCATTTTCTTTACCTTGTCCAAGCTTAGTAGCACCATAACTAAACCAAGCACCTGATTTGTCAATTATATCAAGTTTTACTCCATAATCTAAAATTTCTCCCTCTCTAGAAATACCTTTTCCAAACATAATATCAAACTCAGCTATTCTAAATGGAGGTGCTACTTTATTTTTAACAACTTTTACTTTTACTCTGTTTCCTACTTCTTTATCACTTTGTTTAAGTGTCGCTATTCTTCTAACATCAAGTCTAACAGAAGAGTAGAATTTAAGAGCATTACCTCCTGTTGTAGTCTCTGGAGAACCATATCCCATCATTCCTATTTTCATTCTGATTTGGTTAATAAATACTACCGTAGTATTCATTTTGTGAATTGCGGCTGTAAGTTTTCTTAGAGCCTGGCTCATAAGTCTTGCCTGAACTCCAACTTGAGCATCTCCCATATTTCCTTCAATCTCAGCTTTTGGAGTAAGAGCAGCTACAGAGTCTACTACGATAATATCAACAGCCCCACTTCTAGCAAGAGTCTCTACAATTTCAAGTGCTTGCTCTCCATAATCTGGTTGAGATACTAATAAATTATCAATATCAACTCCTATATTTCTTGCATAAATAGGGTCAAAGGCATGCTCAGCATCTATAAAAGCCGCAATTCCACCTTGCTTTTGAGCTTGAGCAATAATTGAAAGTGCCAATGTTGTTTTACCAGAACTTTCTGGTCCATAAATTTCTGTAATTCTACCTTTTGGAATTCCACCTATTCCAAGTGCTAAATCAAGCCCAAAACTTCCAGTTGGAATTGCTTCAATAGGCTCTATTTCTTTTTCTGAAAGTTTTACTAAAGAACCTTTTCCAAATTGTTTTTCTACTTGTTTTAAAGCAAGTTCAAGTGCTTTTTGTTTTTTCTCATCCATAAACTTCCTTTATATATATTTGTTATAATTATACCTAAAAAAGGTAATTAATGCCAGCTTATGTACTTGAAAAGTATACCTATGAAGATTATAAACACTGGGAAGGTGAATGGGAATTAATTGATGGAATACCTCAAGCAATGGCGCCAAGCCCTGTTGGTAAACATCAATTTATAATGGGAAAAATAATTTATAATTTGAATAAAAAGCTAGATGAATTAGAATGCAATAAATGCTTTGTATTAGGAGAGATTGATTATATTATATCAGATGAAACGGTATTAAAACCAGATGTTGCATTAGTTTGCGGGAAACTGCCGACATTCATCAAAAAGCCTCCTGTTGCAATTTTTGAAATAATCTCTCCATCAACTAAATTAAGAGATGAAATCACCAAAAAAACAATTTATCAAAAAGTAGGAGTTAAAAATCTATTTTTGGTATATCCTGATGAAAAAAAAGTTCTTTTTAATGATAAAGAAATTGAAAAAATTCAAATAGACTCTCCTTGTGGAAAAATTGAATTTAATGCTAAAGAAATTTTTAAAGGATTAAATTGAAAAATATAACACTAGCCCA
>JALVUH010000205.1 GCA_027035735.1 Nautiliaceae bacterium | reverse complement strand
AATGTATTTTAGTGATTTATTATTAAAGCTTCAAGAGTTTTGGAAAAATAAGGGTTGTAATATTGTAATGCCTTACGATTTTCCAAGTGGGGCAGGTACATTTCATCCAGCAACTCTTCTTAGAAGTCTTGAAGATAGAGAGTGGAATGTAGCCTATGTAGCTCCTAGTAGAAGACCAACTGATGGTAGATATGGAGAAAATCCAAATAGACTTGGAAGTTATTATCAATTTCAAGTTATTATGAAGCCAAGTCCTGATAATATTCAAGATATGTATCTTGAATCTCTTGAGTATTTGGGTCTTAATCTAAAAGAACACGATATCAGATTTGTAGAAGATAACTGGGAATCTCCAACTCTTGGAGCTTGGGGGCTTGGATGGGAAGTTTGGCTTGATGGAATGGAAGTTACCCAATTTACTTATTTTCAACAAGTAGGAGGACTGAAAACTTTTCCAGTGCCAGTTGAAATTACTTATGGTACAGAAAGACTTGCAATGTATTTGCAAGGTGTAGATAATGTTTATGATATAAAATGGAATGAGAATACAACTTATGGAGATATGCATAAAAGAAGTGAATATGAATTTTCAAAATATAATTTTGAAGTAGCAAATATTGAAATGCTTTTTAGATGGTTTGAAGATTCTAGAAATGAAGCAAAAAGATGTCTTGAAGAAAAACTTCCTCTTCCGGCATATGATTATACAATTTTTGCAAGTCATATTTTTAATGTACTTGATGCTAGAAAAGCTATATCTCAGACTGAGAGACAAAACTATATTTTAAAAATTAGAGAACTTGCAAAAGCAGTAGCTGAAGTTTATGTAGAAACTACAAGGGAATTGAATGAAAGTTAGGACTGTTTATGATATTTTAGATGATATTTCTTCTTTTTCTTTGCAAGAAGAGTGGGATAATAGTGGGCTTAATGTAGGAGATTTTGAAAGTGAAATTAGTAAAATTTATATCTCTCTTGATTTAGATGAGAAAATTTTAGAGAAAGTAGAAGAAAATTCTTTAATAATTACTCATCATCCTTTAATTTTTAAGGCAATAAAAAAAGTTATCCCTGATAAGTTTTCTACAAAACTTTTAATTAAAATGATTGAAAAGAATATTTCACATATTGCAATGCATACAAATTTTGATAAAACTCATCTTAATGAATATTTTGTTAAGAAGATTTTAGGATTTAATGGAGAGAGTGAAGATTTTATGTTTTATGCTGATGTTGATATGAAATTTGATGAATTAGTAGAATATGTAAAAAGAAAAATGAATTTAGATTATTTAAGAGTAGTTAAAGCAAAAGAGAGAGTAAGAAAAGTGGCTGTTACTACTGGTGCTGGAATGAGTTTATTAGATTTAGTAAAGGCTGATTGTTTTTTAACAGGTGATATAAAATATCATGAAGCAATGGATGCCAAAGTTAGAGGTATTAATTTAATAGATATAACTCATTATCATAGTGAGAAATATTTTGTTGAATGTTTATATGAAATTTTGGATGGTAGAATTGATATAGAGGTTATCAAAACAAATTCAGATGATCCTTTTAATTTGATATAATTTCATTAAAAAAGGCAAAGAATGAATAAATTTTTAGAAGAATTGATTGAGCTTAATAGACTTGAGAGAAAATTAAAAGAACTTGAGCCTGTAGAAGCTGGGATTAAAGCTCCTCTTAGCAAGCTTGAAAATCAAAAAAAATCTCTGGAAGAGAGATTTGAAAAACTTGAAGAAGAGATTAAAAATATTAAACTCAAAAGAAGTAAAAATGAACTTTTAATAGCAGAACTTAAAGAAAAGTTAAAAGATTTAGAAGAGAAACAAAATAAAGTAAAAAGCGAAAAAGAGTTTAAAGCTCTTCAAATAGAAGAAGAATTGGCTCGTGAACAAATTGAATCTGCTAATGAAGAGATTGAAAGATTAGAAAAAATTTTGGAACAAAAAGAAGAAGAAAAAGAAGAGATTGCTAAAGAAATAGAAAAACTTGATGCCGAAATTACTTTAACAAAAGTTGATGTAGATAAAAAACTTGAGACTGTAGAAAAACAAAAACAAGAACTTTATAAAAAAAGAGATGAATTAATTCAAAAAATGAATCCAAATATTTATAGATTTTATGAAAAAATTAAAAGATGGGCAGGAATTACAGCTGTTTCTCCTATAAGAAAACAAGCATGTAGTGGATGTAATATGAAAATAAACGATAAAATTTTCTCAGAAGTGCTTAAAGGTGAAGAGATAGTGACTTGTCCTCATTGTGGTAGAGTTTTATATGTAGAGGAAGAAGATAAAATTAACGAAGAGTAAAATTAGTGACTTTTTTATATTGCCTTTTAGCTTTTTTATTATATTTGATTTCTTTTCCTTTTCTTTTATTTTTGAGTTTTAGAAAAAAATATAAAAAATCAATTCCTGCTAGATTTTTTCTTTATAAAAATCCTCCTTTTAAAAAAAAACTTCATCATTTTCATTCGTGTTCCTTAGGAGAAACTAGAGCTTTAAAACCTATAATTGAACATTTTAATGAGGTCAATTTAAGTGTAATTACAAATACAGGTTTTGAAGAAGCTAAAAAGTATAAAAATGCAAATGTAAGATTTTTGCCTTATGAAATATTTTTGCCTTTTTGGTTTAGACCTTGTAAATCTTTAGTAGTTATGGAAGCAGAACTTTGGTATTGTTTGTTTTTAATGGGTAAAAAAAGATGTCAAAAAACAATACTTCTTAATGCAAGAATTTCTGAAAAAAGTTATCCAAAATATCTAAAATTTAAATGGTTTTATAAATATATTTTTAAAAATATTGATGTTATTTTGGCTCAAAGCAAAGAAGATAAAAAAAGACTTTTAAATTTAGGTGCTAAAAATGTAAAGGTAGTAGGAAATATTAAAACTTATTTTAAACCTAAAATTACAAGAGAATATATCAAAAAAAAACCTTTAATTGTTGTAGCTTCTACGCATAAAAATGAAGAAGAGATGATTTTAAAAGAATTAGATTTTAAGAATTATCAAATAGTAGTAGTTCCAAGACATCCTGAAAGATTTGAAGAAGTGTATGAAATTATGAAAAAATTTGCAGATGTACAAAGACTTAGTGAATGTGAAGAACAAAAATGTGAATTAAAAAAAGATTTAATTTTATGTGACAAGATGGGAGAACTTATAAATTTATATAAAATTGCCGATATAGTAATCCTTGGAGGAAGTTTTGTAGATAATATAGGTGGACACAATCCTATTGAAGCAGCCTATTTCAATAAGCCAATTATTAGTGGGAAATATTATTTTAATCAAAAAGCTTTATATAATGAAATTGAAAATATTGAAGTTTGTGAAGT
>JALVUH010000204.1 GCA_027035735.1 Nautiliaceae bacterium | reverse complement strand
CTAACTTCTAGATGTAAAATTTCTTCTCCAGCTTGAGAAAAATGAAAGTGACCTGGTTCAATAATTCCTGCATGAATTGGACCAACAGGCACATAATAAACACCATCTCCGCTAATTTCTTCATACTTATAAGGAGTAAATTCACTAAATTCTATTTTTTTGTTTTTAAAATTTTTTCTTAACGGATAAATATCCTTTGGAAATCTTTCATGCTTTATAGCAGGTCTAATATCAAAACTATCTTCAAATTCTATACCAAATTCATCTCTTATTTTTCTCTCCATCCAAATAGCTGAGGGATATTTTTTTGTTAAAGTTTTTATTTTAGGATTTTTTTTGTCTAAAAAATGTTTTTTAACTTCTTTATCAAAAACATCAATAATTTCAAAATTGTTTTTATTCTCTTTACAAAATCTAGCAACTAGTCTCATACTATTCCTTTTATATAATCAAAACTAAATAGAAGTAAAGCTAAAGAAATTGTAAATAATAAAAGCATTAAAATTTCACTCTTATATACTTTTTTTTCTTTTTTTTCGCCTTGATATAAAGCCTCTTGATAAACATTTACAAATTTGTAAAAAATAATACTTAAAAACACTAAAATCATAAAAACACCAAAAATCATTAAAAGAAAATAATGTGAATCTTTACTTACATCAATCATAGCTTTGAATCCATAAATTTCGCTAAAAAACATAGGGCTTGGAGGAAGAGAAATTACACCAAGTAGTAAAAGCGAAATTAAAAGAGGAATAAATTTATTTTTAAATCCTTTTAAAGTACCTTTAAAAAGATACTTTTTATTTTGCTCTAATATACCGCTACTTAGAAACAAAGCTGGTTTAAAAAGTGCGTGTGCCGCAAAATGTAAAAGAGCTGCAAAATATCCTCCACTTACCCAAAAAATAGATATTAAAGTCATATGTTCAATTCCTGAGAGAGAAAATAGTCTTACATAATCTTTGCTTCTATAAATCAAAAAACTTACCATAAAAAGAGTAAAAATTGCATAAATGTAAATAAAAACAATTAAATGAGAATAGTTTATTTCCATTTCAATTTTACTAAGTCTCATAAATCCTAAAATAATAGCACTCTCTAAAATTCCACTAAATAAAGCTCCAAGTGGATAAATTGCTGCTCTTTCAATATCAGCAAGCCACAAATTCATTGGAAAAAATCCCATTTTTACAAACATTCCAATACTTGCTATTAAAAAACCTATTTCAAAAAGATAAGGATTTATTAAATGAAAATTTTTCATTAGCAAATAAAAATTCATAGCATTATCACCTAAGTTTGACTTAGCAGAAGCATAAATCAAAATAATTCCAAAAAGAATTAACGAAATAGCAACAGCTCCAACTATTAAATATTTCCAAGCTTCTTTATCTGCTACTTTTGTAGAATTAACCTTTATCATATAAACAGTTGAAAGTGTTGCAAGTTCAAGTCCTATCCAATAAATACCAAGATTGTTTGCTAAAATTGAAATAATAAGACCTAACCAAAAAAGTCCAAAAAATCTATAAAATCTTTTTATATTTTTTTCATCAATTTTTATTCTATTTGGCAAACTAATCATCCCCAAAGCTACGCCAATTCCAACAATACTTGAAATTAACAAAACAAAACTTCCAAGTTTATCTACATAAAAAATAGAATTTTGAAATGGATGAAAAATTATATAAATTACAGGCAAAATTACACTGCTTGCAATAATACTCATTAAAATTCTATTGATTTTAAAATAACTTAAAACAAAAATTAAAATAGGTGGAATAAAAACTAAACTCATTATTTAACTCCTTGATATTTAAAAAGAAGATTGACAATTACAATAAGCATTAATAAATCTACAAAAATTCCAAGTTCAATTAACATTGGCATTCCGTTTGTTGCACTAATTCCAAGTAAAAATAAAGAATTTTCAATATCTAAAAAACCTATAATTTTTGCTGCTATGTTTTTGTGTTCTATCATAAGAAGGAGTGAGAGCATAAGCGAACTTATTGAAATTGCAATATAATTTGAATGATGAGCAAAATTATTTAAAAGAGGGGTAATTAAATAGAATGTAAAAACTAAGATTATTGGAATAATAATTACAAGATAATGAATTGCTGTAACTGGTTTTATATTTCTATTGATTTTAAATTTTACAAAAAAGTATTTTAAAATATAAGGAATTAATAAAAATTTTACTAAAATTGTAATAATTCCCATAATTTTCATTTCAAAATCATTTAAAATTATTCCTTCATAAATTGCTATAAGTCCTAAAAAGAAAGAATTTAGTGCATACCAAAGAATTAGTCTAAAGAGTCTTGTACTAAATGTTTGTGTTATTAGAGTTGCTAAAAAAAAGCCTATTAAAACATCTACCATTTTATGCTCCTAAAATATAAAAAGTAGTTAAAGATAAAAATCCAAAAATTATCGCTATTCCAAGGAGATTTGGAACTTTAAAAAGTCTAAGCTTTGCTGTATTTATTTCAATCCATCCAACAATTAAACTAATTAAAATAAGTTTTAAAATAAAAATCCCTACTGCTAAACACCAGCATAAATTCGCTCCAAAAGGGATAAAAAGCGTAGCAAAAAGTGTTGCAAAAATTCCAAATTTTAAAGCACTTGCCATTTCTATTAAAGCTAAATTAGCTCCTGTTGTATCAAGTATCATTGCTTCGTGAACCATAGTTAATTCTAAGTGAGTTTCTGGATTGTCTACAGGAATTCTTCCATTTTCTGCAATTAACAAAATAAAAAATGAAATTCCAGCTAAAATGAAACTTGCTGCATGAGTAGTTGGGAAATGATTTGCAAGATTAAGTGCAGCACTTCCAAGTCCTATACTCTTTGCCATAAGAGAAACTGCAAAAATTGTAAGAATCATGGCTGGTTCTACAAGTGCTGAAATAAATGCCTCTCTACTACTTCCAATTCCTCCAAAACTACTAGCACTATCAAGTCCTAAAAGCATTAAAAAGAAAGTTGATAGACTAAGAAGACCAGTAATTGTAAAAGCGTCCATAAAAGAGATGTAAAAACTTCCATGAAAAATTGGAGGTAAAAGAAAAATAACCACAATAATTGGAGCTAAAATTAAAAATGGAGCAATTCTACTTATGATTGAGGCTTCTTTTGAATAAATTACCTCTTTTTTTATAAGTTTTGCAAAATCTATGTATGGTTGAAATGGAGAGAGAGGCTTTTTAAAAAGCATATACATTTTAAAACTTTTAATAAGACCAACTAAAAAAGGAGAAATAAAAAATATTAAAAGTGTAGTTAAGATATAATCTATCATTTTTTATCTCCAATTAATAAAATTTTTATAAAAATAGCCATTACTACTA
>JALVUH010000203.1 GCA_027035735.1 Nautiliaceae bacterium | reverse complement strand
TTTTGTCAAGAAAGTTTAGTTTAAAAAACTAAATTTTTATAAATAAAAAAGAGAAAAGACTAATTGTCTATTGGGAGTCCTTCTGTTGGAAGTTCTTTAATAAACCAAGGAAGCCCATTTTTGTTTAGCTCATACATAAATGGACGAGCAGGGAATTCTTCCATATTTTTTACACCTGGTGTGAACCAAGTTTTTGTAGCTACCATTTTAGCTCCAATCATTGCCGGAACTCCTGTGGTATAGCTTACACATTGAGCTCCAACTTCTCTAAAGGCACATTGATGATCGCAAATATTATAAATATAATATCTTTTTTTCTTGCCATTTTTATATCCTGTTACAACTACGCCTATATGAGTTTGTCCTTTTGTCCTAGGACCTAGACTTGCTGGGTCTGGCAATACTTTTTTTAAGAATTCCATAGGAGAGATTTTACACCCTTCACATACTTCAATTGGTTCAATACTTGTCATTCCAACATTTTGTAAAGCTCTTAAATGCCAAAGGTATTTATCAGAAAATGTCATAAAAAATCTAGCTCTCTTAATAGAAGGAAAATTTTTAGTAAGACTTTCAAGCTCTTCATGATAAAGAAGATAGCTTGGATATTTTCCAACTCCCGGATACTCCCAATCAAACTTAACACTCATAGGTTCAATCTCTCTCCATTCTCCGTTTTCGTAATATTTTCCTTTTTGGGTAATTTCACGGATATTTATCTCAGGATTAAAGTTTGTAGCAAATGGATATCCGTGGTCTCCTGCATTGCAGTCTAATATATCAAGATATTCTATTTCATCAAGTAGTTCTTGAGCTGCAAATGCTGTAAATACATTTGTAACTCCTGGGTCAAATCCACTACCAAGCAAAGCCATAAGTCCTGCTTTTTTGAAATCTTCATCTTTTGCCCATTGCTCTTTATACTCAAACTTAGCTTCATCTGGATGTTCATAATTTGCTGTATCTACATAATGAGCTCCAGCTTTTAAGCACGCATCCATAATAGCTAAATCTTGATAAGGAAGTGCGACATTTAAAACAATTTCACTATTTGTATCTTTAATAAGCTTTGCTGTAGCATCTACATCCATAGCATCAATTTCTGCGGTTTTAACATCAACTCCAAGTCTCTCTTTAATATCTTTTGCTATATCATCACATTTAGATTTAGTCCTATTTGCTAAAACAATATTTTCAAAAATATGATTATTCATAGCTGCTTTAAATGTTGCAACTCTTCCAACTCCGCCAGCTCCAATAATTAATAAATTTGCCATTTTATTTCCTTTTTTGTAGGTATTTTTGCAAAGAATTTGGATTTTTCCTCAAATCCAAAATTCCTACTATATAAATTATTTTTTCTTTTTTATCGCAATCATAATATATTCCAAATGGAAATTTTTTACTAATCATTCTATGAAATCCAAATATTTTTTGATGTAAGCATCCATAGAATTCTAACATCTTTATTTCACTAAGGATAATTTCAATAAAATAATTTCCTAAACCTTCTTTTTGAGTTTCATAAAATTCATATGCAATTTCTAAATTTTTTTTTGCATATTCAGTTATTTTTACTTGAAAATTCATTTTTTATTTCTTCAATAGAATAGAGTTTTTTGTTTTTGTAATCTTTTCTTTTTTCTAAGATTTCTTTATGCCAAGAAGGAGAATTTATTTCAAGTTCATTTAACAACTCTTCCATTAAAAGTATTTTTTCTTCAATTTTTAGAGTTTTAATATTAATCATTTTTATTCCTTAATTTCAATTACTTTAATTGGAAGTCCTTGTTTCTCCATCTCTTCAAAGAAAGGTTTAGCATCAAATTCCTCTACATTTCTAACACCCTCTTTCCACCAAATCTTTTTAGCCATTAATTTACATCCTATAATTGCTGGAACTCCTGTAGTGTAGCTTACACAATGAGCACCAGTTTCTTCAATCGCTTTTTCGTGGTCACAAATATTATAGATATAGTATTTTTTCTTAACTCCATCTTTAATACCTTCTACTACAACTCCTATGTTTGTTTTACCTTTGTAGTTTTTAACAAGTTCTTGTGGGTCTGGCAGGATTTTTGCTAGGAACTGTAGAGGTGAAATTTTACAACCTTCACATATTTCAATTGGCTCAATACTAAACATTCCTACATTTTTTAGGGCATTAAAGTGGTATAAGTATTTATCAGAAAAACACATAAAAAATCTAGCTCTTTTTAAGTTAGGGAAATGTTTTACAATGCTCTCAAGCTCTTCATGCCAAATTAAGATACTTGTAGCTTCTCCGCATTCTGGATAGTTGTGTTTAGTTTCAATTTCAAAAGGTTCAGTTATTTTCCATTCGCCATTTTCCCAATATTTACCAGGAAGGTTAAGTTCTCTTAAATTAATTTCTGGGTCAAAATTTGTAGCAAAAGCTCTTCCGTGCTCTCCAAAATTACAATCATAGATATCTACTGCTTCTATTTCATCAAGTAGATAATCAGCTGCATATTTAACCATTATTGAAGTAACTCCAGGGTCAAACCCACATCCAAGAAGAGCCATTGTATGAGCTTTTTTAAAGTCTTCATCTAAAGCCCATTGCAAATCATAATAAGTATCTGGATTATCTTCAGTCTCAGCCAATGCAGTATCAAGATAAGCAGTAGAAGTTTCAATGCAAGCATGCATAATAGGTAAGTTTTGATAAGGAAGTGCTACATTACAAACTATATCTATATTTTCTTTTTTAATTAAGTCTACAACATTTTCTTTTTTGTTTGCATCAAGAGCATAAGTTTTAATTTCAACTCCAAGTTTTTCTTTAATATCTCTAGCAATTTCATCGCATTTAGATTTAGTTCTACTAGCGAGCACTATATTTTCAAAAGTATCTTTATTTTTTGTTGCTTTAAAAGCACTAACTCTTCCAACTCCACCAGCTCCAACTATTAATAGATTTGCCATATTGCTCCTTTTTTTCAAATTATATCATTTTTGTTATAATCATAAAAAAAGGTTTCTTTATGAAAGTATCTTTAATCCAGCAAGAATTTAAAGGAGATAAAGAAAAAACAATTGCTCATACTCTTTCAATGATAGAAAAATCAAATGGAGAGTTGGTTATACTTCAAGAACTTCATCAGAGTGAATATTTTTGCAAGAGTGAAGATACAAAATATTTTGATTATGCAGAAAGTTTTGAGGAAGATGTGAAATTTTGGGCTGAGGTTAGTCGTAAAAAAAATATAGTTTTAGTAACTTCTTTGTTTGAGAAAGTAATGGATGGGATTTATTATAATACGGCTGTTGTATTTGATAGAGGAAGAATTGCTGGAAAATATAGAAAAACTCATATACCAGATGACCCTGGATTTTATGAGAAGTTTTATTTTAC
>JALVUH010000202.1 GCA_027035735.1 Nautiliaceae bacterium | reverse complement strand
AATATGGGTTTGATGAGCTTGATATTAAATTTTTAACTCTTCTTGCAAATGCAAAAAAACCTTTGGGTCTCTCAACCATTGCAGCAGCTTTAAGCGAAGATGAAGACACTATTGAAGAAGTAATCGAACCGTTTTTAATTGCAAATGGATACATAGAAAAAACACCAAAAGGAAGAATTGCAACAAGAAAGACTTATGAAGTTTTATATATACCTATAGGAGGATTATTTAAGGAATGAAGATGAATTTTTTAACTATTTTAACATTAATAGTTGGATATTTTGTATATCTTACTTATAGGCCTTATCTTTTGGATATAGCTATTGCATCTTTGATGGCAATTGCATTTGGTAAAATAAATTATATTTTAAGCAGGGATTTCAAAGTAAAGGGAGAATTGAAACTTGCTATTATAGATACTCTTCTTTTAAGTTTATTAATTTTTGGTCCATTTTTATATTCTATAATTGAACTTGGAAAATTTTTTACAAATTTTGATCCTAAGATTATAAGTAATATTTTAGTGGAATTACAAAAGTTAGTGAAGCATTTACCAAATTTTATTGCTATTAAAATAGAATCATTCATCTCTCCAGAACATATAAATAAATTATATCAACATTTATTGCCTATAGTTGGGACAATTACCCAAAAAAGTGCTATTTTTGTTAAAGATGCTTTTTTAATAGTAGTATTTTTCTTTTTTGCCATTTTATATGGCAAAAAAATTTTAATTTTTTTAAAAAAGATCATACCTATGGATGAGAAACAATTAGAAACTTTGTTTTTCAATACAAGTGAAGTAATGAGTGTAGTGTTTTATTCTATAATTTTAACAGCATTATTAGAAGGTATCTTGTTTGGATTTATTGTAAATATTTTTGGATTAAATTTTTTTCTTTTTACTATTTTGTATGCATTTTCATCTTTAATTCCTATAATTGGTGGGATAATAATGTGGGGACCTGTTAGTTTATATCTTTATTCTCAAGGAAATGTTGAAGGTGCTATAATAGTAGCAGTTTATTCTATTATTGTAATTTCTATAATTGCAGATACTTTTATTAAACCTTTAATAATAGTAGCTGTTAAAAAATTCTTTGAAGCAGAAGTTGAAATCAATTCCTTAATAATATTTTTTGCAATAGTGGCTGGACTTTCTTCTTTTGGAATTTGGGGAATTATTTTAGGGCCTGCTATTACTACAATGTTTGCTTCTTTATTAAAATTTTATGAAAAAGTGTAAACTAACTTTAGTATAAAGAACTAAACTTTTTTATAAATTTTTATTAAAATACTTGACAAAAGTTTAATAAAAAAGTATAATTTCATTGTCAATATAAAACAAAGAGTGCCAAAATGAATAAAAAGGTTGAGTTAGTTTTAAATGAGTTAATAAAAAATTATTTGAAAATACATCAACCTATAAGCTCAACCTATTTAAAAGAATTAGCACAGCTTAGTATGTCTCCATCTACAATAAGAGGTTATTTTCAAATTCTTGAAAAGATGGGGATGATAGAAAAAGAACATTTTGCTAGTGGCTCATATCCTAGCACAAAAGCAATGGAATATTATTGGAGAGAAAATTTACCAATAAATATTAAAAATTTTTCTATTGAAATATTAAAAGAGAAATGTGAAGAATTTAATATAGTTGCTTTTATAAAGATCTTTGAAAATCAGGTGTTAAATGAAGTTTATAATGTAAATAATAAATTTATAGTTTTAGAGTTTGAGAATGATGAAACTGTAATAAAATATGAAGAAAATCTTTTTAATTTACTTAAAAGTTTTAAATATTTAAATTTAAAAGAGTTGTTAAAATTTTTTAAACATTACAATTTAAATCAACTTATAAAAAATGTTAAAAATTTTAAAAAAACATATATAATAAATCAAAAATTATTATATAATAATTTTAGCGAAGTTAATTTTGAATTTTTAAATCAAATTGATAAGATTTTTATCAATTATGATAAAAAATTTATCATTAGAAAATATGAGATCGATGATAATAAAAAAGAAATTGATGTATATTTAATAGGAAATATATATTCTGATTTTATAAAGTTTTTTGATTCTATGAAAGGAGGGGAAAATGGGAAAACATCATAAAAAAAAGCATGAAGATAAAGAAAATCTTCAAAATCAAGAATCTAAACAAAATCAAGAAATAAATGTTGATGAAATTTTGAAAGAAAATGAAGAATTAAAGAAAAAACTTGACGAAGCACTTAGAGCTTATGCTAAGTGTGAAAATGATAAAAAAATTATACAAAAAGAAGCAGATGCTTTAGTAGATTATGCGTATGAAAGATTTGCTAAAGATTTGCTTCCAGTGGTTGATTCTCTTGAGCTTGCTATTGCTCATGCAAAAGAGCTTGAGAATAAAGAAGAAGCTTTTGATAAGCTGGTAGAAGGAGTTGAACTCACTCTTAAAAAAATGCTTGATGTATTTAAAAATCACGGCATTGAGCCGGTTGAACATGAAGAGTTTAATCCTGAAATTCATCAAGCCGTCCAACATGTTCAAAGTGAAGAACATGAAGAAGGCGCGATAGTTGATATTTATCAAAAAGGATATAAACTCAAAAATAAATTACTAAGACCATCTATGGTTACTATAAATAAAAAATAATTTAAGGAGGGAAATATGGGAAGAGTAATAGGAATTGACTTAGGAACTACAAACTCAGCAATGGCTTACTATGATGGAAAAGATGCAAAAATTATTCCAAATAAAGAGGGTAAAAATACTACACCTAGTGTAGTAGCATTTACTGATAAAGGTGTTTTAGTAGGTGAACCTGCTAAAAGACAAGCAATTACAAATCCAGAAAGAACTATCTATTCTGTAAAAAGAATTATGGGTATGATGTGTAATGAGCCAAAAGCTCAAGAAGCTAAAAAACACGTTCAATATAAAATCGTAGATAGAAATGGTGCATGTGCTGTTGAAGTTGATGGAAAAGTTTATACACCACAAGAAATATCTGCAAAAATTTTACAAAAATTAAAACAAGATGCAGAAGAATTCTTTGGTGAAGAAGTAACAGAAGCAGTTATTACTGTACCAGCTTACTTTAACGATGCTCAAAGAAAAGCAACTCAAGAAGCTGGAAAAATTGCAGGACTTAATGTATTAAGAATTATAAACGAGCCAACAGCAGCAGCTTTAGCTTATGGACTTGATAAAAAAGGTGAAGAAAAAATCTTAGTATATGACCTTGGTGGTGGTACATTTGACGTTACAGTTCTTGAAATTGGTGATGGAACATTCCAAGTTTTAGCAACTGATGGTAATGCATTCCTTGGAGGGGATGACTTTGACCAAAGAATTATGGAATGGTTAATTGAAGAATTTAAAGCTGAAACTGGTATTGATTTAAGCCAAGA
>JALVUH010000201.1 GCA_027035735.1 Nautiliaceae bacterium | reverse complement strand
CAACTTTCCAACCTTTTCTTTCAGCATATCTCAAATACATTCTATATAACATACTAGCCCAATCATGAGATTCTGTTCCTCCAGCTCCTGGATGTATTGTAATAATTGCATTTTTATCATCATTTTCACCACTTAACATTACTTCAATTTCAAGCTCTCTTATCATTTTTGAAAGATTTTTGACATCTTCAAAAACTTCATTTAATGTTTCTTCATCTTCTTCTAATGTAGCAAGCTCATACATTCCTTTATTATCTTCTAAAGCATTTTTTGCTTTTTGATATTTTTCAAGTTTTCTAATTAAAGCATTTTTTTCTTTTTGTATTTTGGCTGATTTTTTAGGATCATTCCAAAATTCTGGATTATTCTCCATCTCTTCAATTTCTTTTAATCTTTTATTAAGTTCATCAGGCTTTAAAATAGATTCTATATTTTTAATTTTGTTTTCTAATTCTTTTATAAGCTCGCTATATTCAAATGCATCCATAAACTTCCTTTTTAATAAAAATACAAATTTGATAAAATTCTATCAAAATTTAACCAAAAGGTTATTAATGAAAATTTTAAAAACTCCAAAAGAAGCTCAAGAATATCGTAATTCCTTAAAAGGAAACATAGGTTTTGTACCTACAATGGGTGCCCTTCATGAAGGACATTTAAGCTTAATAAAAAAAGCAAGAGAAGAAAATGATTATGTAATAGTTTCTATTTTTGTCAATCCAACCCAATTTTTACCAGGAGAAGATTTAGACAAATATCCAAGAAAACTTCAAGCAGATTTTGAAATATGTAAAAGAGCTGGAGTTGATGCTGTTTTTACTCCTAATGCCAAAAATATGTATAGTGATGACGAAATCCTAATAAAAGCTCCAAAAATTAAAGGATATATTCTAGAAGGATTTTTTAGACCCGGACATTTTGATGGAGTTTTACAAGTTGTAAATAAACTATTTAACATTATTAAACCAACCAAAGCATATTTTGGGAAAAAAGATGCACAACAACTTTATCTTATAAATCAAATGGTAAAAAATTTCTTTTTTGATATTGAAATCATTCCAGTTGATACAGTAAGAGAAAAAGATGGCTTAGCACTCTCTAGCAGAAATGTTTATCTTTCAACCGAAGAGAGAAAAAGAGCATTAAGTATTAGTAAAGCATTAAAAAGAGCAGCTAAACTTTCTTCAAAAACAGACAATATTGAAGAAATAAAAAAAGAGATGGAAAAAATTTTAGATGTAGATAAACTTCAATATATAGCTTTTGTAGACAGAGACTTTAATTATATTAATAAAATAATTCCAGGAAATACTATCATTTTAATAGCAGCTTATATAGGAAGTACAAGACTTATAGATAATATCTGGATATAAGGATAAAAATGAAAAAAATTTTATTATTTTTTATAACTACATTTTTATTTGCTTTTAATTCAAATTCAATAATAGATACTTACCGATTTGAAGGAATAAAACCAACCATAAACAAAATTGAAAAACTGATACAATCAAAAGCATATTGGCTTAATAGATTAGAGAATATAAATGTAAAATATGGATATTATGAAAATACTTCTTTTATTTTATTATGCAATAAAACATTAAGAACATTGAAAGTTTTAAAATATAAAGATGGAAAAATATATAATCTTGCGGAATTTAACAATTTAATAGTAGGAAAACTTGGTCAAAAACAAAAAGAAGGAGATTTAAAAACTCCTATTGGAGTATATTCATTAAGATATGAAATAATTCCAAAAAATCCATTTTATGGTCCCTTAGCATTTGTCACTTCATATCCAAATTTATATGATAAACTACATCATAGAGATGGTTATGGTATATGGATACATGGAAAACCTCTTGATGGTAAAAGTAGACCAGATTTAAGTAAAGGATGTATAGTTCTTAATAATAATGATTTGAAAAAGCTTGCAGATATAATTAATTATCAAGAAACTGTTTTACAAATTTATCAAAAACCAGTATATGCTTCAAAAGAAGATATAGCTTCTATTCTTTCAATGCTTTATAAATGGAGATGGGCATGGGAGAGAAGTAATTTGAAAAAATATATATCTTATTATGCTAAAGATTTCCATAGATCAAATGGAGAAGATTTAAAACAATTTATAAATTATAAAAAAAGAGTATTTAAAGTAAGAAAAAATCAAAAAGTCACTATTTATTTTAAAGATATAAAAATAGTACCTTATCAAAATCCAAAAGATGAAAAAATTTACAGAATAACATTTTATGAAGAATATATAGCTCCAACTTACACTTTTAAAGGTAACAAAGAAATTTTCGTAAAAAAAGAAAAAGATAAATTTAAAATTTTTATAGAAAAATAACTATCTAAATATTTTCACTCCCTCTTTTGTTTCATTTGATTCATTTACATCTGCTTTTGTTCCATTAATATCTCCAGTAACTACTCCTTTTATATTTTCAGTACTTCTCCAAGTTATATCAAAACAAAAATGATTTGCACAACTACTTCCTTTTGAAATATTATATTCACTTCCAAATTTAGAATACCAAAGATAAGAGGCATTAGAATCAATTATATGTACTACTGCAAAATTTATAGTATTATCATTTCTTTTTATATTTAAATTAAGAGATTCATTAATATCATTTATTTTCACATCTATTGAATTGATTAGATTATCATCATAGGTATAATTTTTTGTAACTACAAAATTAGAAATATTTGCATCTTTTTGATTATTTAATGTATTCAAAAACCAATTAACAATTATCTCTTTTGTTTTTGGTGGCAAGTAAGTATCACTATTATTAGTATCATAAATAATAAATTCATGAGAAACATTAAAATCATTATCTGCAGTTATTACATCATTCATATTTAATGAACCATAATAAAAAAGAGCTTTTCCATTAGATGTAAAATATGTTAAATTTATATCACTATTATTAACTTCTGCACTAGAAATATTATATTCAAATGGATTTTGAGGTATAGAAGAATTTCTATCAAAATTTACATGAATTTTAATAAATGTACTTCCATTATTATCTGTAGTAAAATTACCTTCTCCTATACTAAAATTAATATCTTTATTTTTATAAATTGAGGAATTAGAATCTACATAAAAGATTTTATAAAATACTTCTTTTGATAATTTATCACTATGCCTAAATATATTTGGTGTTAAATTTACATCTACATTTTTTGCATAACATTTAGAATTATAATTTTTAGTAGTTTGATTTTGTTCGTTTTCAGCAGTAATATTTAAATCAATTAAAGAATAAACAGTTAAATTATTATCTAAATAAGTAAAATTATTATCAAAATTATTCACATTAATATTCACATAAAAATGATGTGGAACAATTGTTATTGTTTTAGTTACAGAAGATATTAATCTTTGATTAATAGAAGTGTCATCTTCATCAACTTTTGCAAACTCACTTCCATTTATCTCTTTTATTGTTAAATTTAAATCTCCAACTTCATCATATACAAAAGTTGCATTCGTTTCTCCATTTTTAAAATTTTCTCCACTAGTTAAATTAAGTTCACCTTCATAACAATTACTTT
>JALVUH010000200.1 GCA_027035735.1 Nautiliaceae bacterium | reverse complement strand
GCTTTCCATCCAACTCTTCCATCATCACATTTTGCATTTACATTATATATATTAAGTTCTTTAAATCTTTTTTTTGCTTTTTCTACCAAATCACATATTCTATCAATAGTGAATACTCTTCTGACTATTTTACTAAGGATTGCTGCTTGATATCCACTTCCACAACCTATTTCAAGTACAGAATCAACTCCATCTAAATTTAGATAATAAGTCATTTTAGCAACAGTTAAAGGAGAAGAAATAGTGGAATCTTCATCAAGAGGAATAGCTGTAATATCATATGCTTTATATTTAAATCCTTCTGGTACAAAATACTTCCTATCTATTTCACAAAACGCTTTATATTCCTTAGGTCCAAGCGGTACCAAATCTGCTAATTTATCTGCTAAAATTTTACTCATTCAATTCCTATATTAAGTTTTTTTCTTATTTTTTTATTTTTTTCAAAATCAATTTTTGTCTCAAATTCATAAATTTCACTTTCTACTCCCTCTCCCCAAGCATCAAAACTACACGAATATGCACTCTCATTCGCACTATTTACTGCTATAACTTGAGATTGAGTAGAAAGACTAAGTGCTTTTAAAAGAGTTTTAAAATGACTTATTCTCTCTTTTCCCCATCTAGCAGGAATTATTATTAAATCCACTCCTCTAAATTTTTCCCAATATTTAATAAATCTAAGCTCAAAACAGATTAAATTTGCTACTTTAAGTCCATTCCATTCAAAAATATCAGGTTCACTGCCAACTTCAAAATATCTATTTTCATATCCAAAAAGATTATATTTTGCTCTTTTATGTTTAATTCCATTATCAAAAAAATAAAAATAATTTTTATTATCTTCAATAATACTCAAAGCAAAGGCTTTTTTTATTTTTGAAAGTTCTTTAATTGCAAATTTGCCAAATTCATTTGCCTCTTTCCAATTTTTATAATCAAATCCAGTTAAACAAACTTCTGGAAAAAGAGTAAAAGAAGAAGTAATATTTAAGATGGATATAACTTCTTCTAGATTTTTTTCATAATTTGATGAAGTTTTAAAATTAATTAGCCTTATTTTCATCTTCGCCATAAACTCTTTTATAAATCTTATCTACATTTCTTGTATAGTAATTGTAATCAAATAATTCTTTAATCTCTTCTGGTTTCATAACTTTTTTTAAATCTTCATCTTTAAGCAAGTTTTCTAAAAATAGACTCTCACCTTTTTCATTAATAGGGGCTTTTCCTTTTTGAAGCTCTTCCCAAACTTTCATAGCATTTCTTTGAACAATTTTATAAGCATCTTCTCTGCTTATTCCTCTTTTTGGAAGTTCAAGTAGCACTCTTTGAGAAAATACAAGCCCACCTGTTAGATTTAGATTTTTCATCATATTTTCTGGGTAAACTACAAGGTTTGAGATGATGTTATTTAGTCTATGTAGCATAAAGTCAGTTGTAATAAATGCATCTGGTAGCCAAAATCTCTCAGTTGAAGAGTGGCTTATATCTCTTTCATGCCATAAAGCAACATTTTCCATAGCAGGAATTGTATAACTTCTAATAATCCTAGCAAGTCCTGTTATATTTTCACTTAAAACCGGATTTCTTTTATGTGGCATTGCAGAGCTTCCTTTTTGACCCTTAGAAAAATACTCTTCTGCTTCATAAACTTCTGTTCTTTGAAAATGTCTAATATTCACTGCAATTTTTTCAACTGTACTTGCAAGAAGTCCAAGAGCAGTAGCAAGTCTAGCGTATCTATCTCTTTGAATCACTTGATTTGAAATTGGAGCTGGTTTAAGACCTAAATATTCACAAGTTAACTCTTCAAGTTCAATTGGAGCGTGAGCAAAGTTACCCATAGCACCGCTAATTTTTCCAACACTAATTACTTCAAGAGTTTCTTCAAGGTTTTTTAAATGTCTTTTCATTTCATCATACCAGATTGAAAGCACTAAACCAAATGTAATAGGCTCTCCATGAATTCCATGACTTCTTCCAACCATTAAAGTATATTTATGCTCCATTGCTCTTTTTTTAATGCTCTCCATTACCATTTTTACATCTTCAATAATGATTTTCAGTGAATCTCTCATTTGAAGAGCAACGGCAGTATCTATGGTATCAGAACTTGTCATCCCATAATGAACCCAACGAGATTCTTCTCCAAGACTCTCAGCCACACTTGTTAAAAATGCAATTACATCATGTTTTGTTTCTTTTTCAATCTCATCAATTCTTTTAATATCAAATTTTGCATTTTTAATAATTTTCTCAGCATCCTCATCTGGAATAAGACCAAGTTTATTCCAAGCTTTAACAGCTGCTTTTTCAACTTCAAGCCATGCATTATATTTGGCTTCAGGAGTCCATAATTTTTTCATCTCTTCTCTAGCATATCTTTCAACCATAATTAACCTTTTTTTGATACAATTATAACAAATATAACCAAAAGGCTTATTATGTTTGACATTGGCTCAACTGAGTTTTTATTTATTGTAATTATCGCTATTATTGTGTTAGGACCTGATAAACTCCCAGAAGCTCTAAAAACTACTGGAAGACTTATTGGAAAAGCAAAAAGAATGTGGAGAGATGCTACAGCTGATA
This sequence comes from Nautiliaceae bacterium, assembly GCA_027035735.1. Classification (GTDB taxonomy): domain Bacteria; phylum Campylobacterota; class Campylobacteria; order Campylobacterales; family Nautiliaceae; genus JALTBU01. The sequence goes on along the minus strand of JALVUH010000200.1, from coordinate 981 downwards.
TAAGAAGAGAACTTGAACTTGAAGAAATGAAAGAAGAGATGCAAAAATATAAAGAAGAGCTTAGAAAACTTCAAGAACAAGTCAATAAAGATGCAAATGAAATAAATAAAGGATTAACTAGTCTTGATGATTTAACTGCAATGGGAAATAACAGAAATTTTAAAGATATGATTAAATAATGGGATTTGTAACAAAAGAATTTGAAATTAAAGATACTAAAATACTTGATTTTTTAGTAAAAGAGCTTGGATTTAATCTTAGAGAAGCAAAAAGAGCAATTGATAGAGGAAGAGTAAGTCTAAATGGGAAAAGAGTTACTGAAAAATCTGCTAGAGGTAGTGGTAAACTTAAATGCATAGTTTTTGAGCCAAATGGATATGGATTAAAACCAATTTTTGAAACTACTCATTTTGCTGTATTTGATAAACCAAGTGGAGTAGCAATTCATCCAAAAAAGTTAGCTAATACAAAAAGTCTTCTTGATGATGTAAGAAGTTTATATGGAAATAATGCTAATTTAGTCCATCGCCTTGATAAAGAAACAAGCGGTCTTATAATTGCTTCAAAAAATAAATTTGCTGAAAGTATTTTAAAACAAATGTTTCAAAATAAAGAAGTAAATAAAAAATATTTAGCATTAGTTAGAGGCCATATTGATAAAGAACTTACAATAAAAAAACCAATATTAGCAAACAAAGATGAAAATATAAAAGTAAAAGTTTTAATACATCCTGATGGCAAAGAAGCAATAACTATTGTAAAACCTATAAAAAAAATAGGAAAAAATACCCTAGTTGAATGTACACTTTTAACAGGACGTCAACATCAAATAAGAGTTCATCTTTTTAGTATAGGTCATCCTATTGTAGGGGATCCATTATATGGGGTAGATAATGAATTTGCCGATAGATATCTAAATAAAAAAGTAACTGAAGAAGAAAGAATTAAAATCACAGGTGCTAAAAGATTAATGCTTCATGC
>JALVUH010000199.1 GCA_027035735.1 Nautiliaceae bacterium | reverse complement strand
TTTGCTAATTTGTAACTATCTTTAAAAGCTACATCTCCAAGATGTAAAACTTCATCGTCTTTTTCTATATAATCATTTAACCACTCAATTAAAAACTCGTCAAAATCCTCATATCCTTCCATTCGTACTTTTTGCATACGGACAGGCTCGTATAAAAGCATATTTGTATGTCCTAAATGGGTATCGGTTATTATTTTCATTGTAAGCCTTTAAAATTTCGGTCTTTTTCTTTTTCCCCTTGCTCTTTTTCGCTCTTTTTTTCTTTTTTCTTCTAACATTTCAAACACTTCTGCCATTTCTATTTCTCTTGGAGTATCTACAATAAGCCTTAAAGCGTCTTCTATTCTTAATCTTTGCATTATTTTGATAAAGTTTTCAAGAGAAATCTTTTTCTTATACACAAAATTCCTATAAGTTGCTGGTGATATTCCAGCCCTTCTTGCTAATTCTTCTTGGGTTATATTTTGTCTTAATCTCTCTTTTTCAATTCTTTTGACTATTTTTTCCATTAATTCAGGCGTAGTATAAAGCAAAATAGGAGTTGGGTCTTGGAATGTGTAATTCATAATTTTCTCCTTTTAGGAAAAACTATTTTATTCTCCCTTGAAATTATCTTTTTAGGAATACTTTTTGTTATATGCCATCTTATATTTTTTTCAATTTCTTGGATTAAATTATTGTTTATTTCTAATTCTTTCGCTCTTTTTGGAAATTCTAAAAATTTATCTCCTATCTGTTCTACAATTTCATTAACTTTATTTCTTGAAATCCCTATTTTATCTGCTATTAAATATAAATCTTGCAATTCAATATTATCTGTTTTACCATTAATTGTCATTTGATGTTCTTTTGTATAGCCTTTTCCAAAAGCATAAGTAATATCATATGCTGGTGCTAAATCCCAATAACCATCTTCATCCATTATAAAAGAAAAGTTTTTAGCGTGATCATCTTGATTTCTCCCTATTACATTAAACACCATTCTTCTAAAAAATTCTTCAATTTGAAAATAATCATTCGTTAAAAAATTAGTCAATTTTAAAGCATTTAAATAGCTATAATGGGCTGGTATATTAAAATTAATATGCTCCATTGATGCCAATGTGTGTAAATGAAACTTTTTACCATCTTGTCTATCAAATCTTTTAATTGCATAATGAACTAACCCATCTTTTGTTTGAATTAAATCAATTTCTGGCACATTTATTCCGATTTCTTTTGACATAGACATATAAAGATATTCAAAAAGTTTTTATTTCTAAAATTTCATCACTTTCAGGAGTAGGAATTGCTGGTATATATTCTAACGCTCCTATTCCATCTTTACCTATAAAAGCAAGCTTTTGCAAAACATTTAATTCTTTTGATGTTATGCCTTTTTGCTCATAATATTTCTCAATAGCTTTTGTCCCAAATTTATCTGGCAAACTATCAAAAAACACCCCTGCTAAATAATGATAATATTCTGGATATTCTAAATTTGTATAAGGTGTTTCTCCAATAGATGAAGGTAACTTTAAAGGAGAAATTTCAATACCACTTAATAAAAACTTTTTATCATACTTAAAATAAATATAATTGTTCTTTTTATATAAAATTCCTACCTTTTTACCAAAAAGGTGAGCTTCTAATTCCATAACACCCCTTTTTTATATTATTTGATAAATTATACCACAAAAAACTAAATAATTTATATTATTTGATAAATTAATGAAAGAATTTTCAAGTTTTTAAGAAAGATTTTTGATATAATTTATATACTCCAAGATGGAGGTAAAAAATGAGATATTTGTTTATTTAGCGTGGGAGATGAGCTTAAAAAGTTACTATGCTTCGGGTTTTAATTATTTTAATGCTCGTTGTCGTAGTGGTTCTATAATCTAATCAAGCTCACTGCTTGCACCACTTGCCTTCTCTTGGAGAAATTATATCATAAAATCTCCACACTCTCTATTCTAAACTCCCTATTTTCATCAGGATAACCCAAAGGATTGCAAATAAGCCTTGTTTTTCTAAACTTTAAATCTCTTTTAATATGAGTATATCCGAATATCCACAATTTAGGCTTAACTCTTTCAATTATCATCTCTCCATATGGAACAAAATAATAATTATCTCCCATATCTCCTGATACTCCAAAGTTAATAGGAGGAATATGAGAGATTATCACATCTGCGTAGTCTAACTTTTCTATCTTTTCAAACTCCCTTTCGTATAGCCTGTATGGGTCAAATCTATACTCTGTCGGATACCAGTCATATGGCAAAGTAAAGGTATATTTCTCTTTCCTGTCAAAAATATATTTTGCGTCATTCATATAATTAGCCCAATGGCTTAAACTTGCAACTTCATACCATAATCCGCTTCCCCAAAAGGTTATGCCTTGATATTTTACTTTTTCGCCGTCCAAAAAGGTTAGGTTAGGGATTTTTTGTAACTTTTCTTTTAAATCTTTTAGGCGGTTAAATGAGTTGTAATTGTAAAGCTCTTTTAATTGCCTAAAAGATATAAATCGTGATTTCCTATAATGCCCCTAAAAAAATAGACAAAAATTGGTGAAACTGTATTAACAGATAAGAATGGACGCAAAATTAGTGAAGAAGAGGCAATGGGCTTCATTAAAGCAGGTGCTGCTAAAGGTTTTGAAGCTCAAGTTCTTTCAGGGGAAGCTGATTTAGAAAGAGCATTTGGAGGAGAAGGTCCAAATGGTGAGAAAAAATTAAGAAGTGACCTTGCAAAAGGTTATTATAGGAGCGAAGAAGCTAACCTTGCTAATATTGAAGGAATGGCAAAAGTTAGAGGTAAAGACAATCATTTAATAAATGATGATGAATTTTATAAAAATATTAGAGCTTCTTCTATTGAAAAAGGTACTCTAGCTCAAACTCATGCTGAAAAAATGAGAGAAGATTATGGAGATGAATTAAACAAAGAATTTAACCCAGTTGCAGATATTGATAAGAAAATCAAATCTCTCAAAAATGAGAACAAAAAATTAGAGGCAGAAAATCAAAAAATGTTTGAAACTGGAAATATTGATATTAATAAAGAATCTGCAAATGAAGAGAAAATTGCTAAAAATCAAGAAGAAATTGACAAGTTAACAAAACAAAAAGAAAATCTAAAACCAATGACATTTGCAGAAGTTGCTTCTAATATTGCTCAATCTCAAGTAGATAGTCAATTAGGACAAGCAATAGGAATTAGCAAAAACCTTGATAAAAATAATGCAATGTATATTGAAAATGCACAATACGGAGAAATGAGCAAGCAACAAACAACTCAAGCAAAAATAGATACCTTTGGCGGAGTTGATAATGCTACTAATTTTGATGTAACAAGTGCAAAAGTTAAAGCTACTGAAGATAAAGCTTCTTTAAGTGCTAAATTAGAAGAGGCTTTGAAAGCTAGTGGTGTAGATAAAGAAAGAGCAAAAGAATTAGCACAAGCTATTATAGAAGGAAGTAAACAAGGAGCTGAAGAATTTAAAAAAGCACTTGATAAAATTGGAGAAAAAGCTGAGACATTAACTGGTGCTAAAGAAAGAAGTGAGTATGATTCAATAGATGCTGTAGGAGGTAGTG
>JALVUH010000198.1 GCA_027035735.1 Nautiliaceae bacterium | reverse complement strand
GTCTCAATCCCCTTAACGGGTCGTATGTAATTTAAATAGCCTCAAATTCAACATTTTAAAATTTCAAAGAACTTTTTATTTAAGAGAAGTATACCAAAATATCGGTAAAAATCAAAAAAGTTGGATAATGATGTGGTTTTTAACTTTTTAAACTCTAACATTTAGCTTAAAGTTTTCTTAAAGTGCCTGAATTTAGGCATTTTAAAAAAGCAAAAAGTTGGATAATGATAGAAGAAAAAATAAAAAAGTATCGATCTTCCAAATTTAAGCAAAATTTAAGTTTCAAAGCTGCCTGAAATAGGGCACTTTGAAATGTTAAAAAATAAAAAGTTGGATAATGGTAAAATGATAAAATAAAAACAAGCGATTATCCAAATTTAAGAAAAGTTTAAGAAAAAATAAAAGTCCTAAATTTCGGGAATATAAGAAAAAGTTATTGCTAAAAAAATGTGGATAATCGTTTTGGGAGATTAAAAATGAAAAAACGCTTTATTTACTGGATAGCTCTTTTGGTTTTAGCGGTTTTGGCGGATATTTTTATGCCAAGTATTAATGAGGGTGGTTTGATTAAATCAATATTGATAATTTTAGGAATTGTTGGAATAATCATTGCTGTTGTTTTAAACTCACTTGCTGGCAGGACTTTGAAGCTATATGGGCATAAGGTAAGAACAAAAAAATTTTCACCGCCTGATAAGTTTGTGGATATTGGAATATATTCTTGTATGAGGCATCCCGGGCAGTTTGGCAATATTATTTTGCTTATATCTGTAACTATTCTAAGCGGTAAAATTTGTGCTGTGCTTTTTGGAGGGTGGCTTGCATTTTTAGGAGTTTTGTTTATTTTGTTTGTAGAAGAGCGTGAGGCGATAGAAAAGTTTGGGAGCGAATACTGCGAATATATGAAAAAAGTAAAACCTTTTAGTCTTGATTTTGGATGTATAAAAAATGCTTTTGATATAATTTCTAAAAAAGGAAGCGTATGAAACTTTCAAAAGAAGGAATTTTAAAACAGCTTGGATATTCTGAAAAAGATTTGGATAGACTTGATGAAGTTATAAAACACACTCCCGGGTTTGAGAAAATCATGAATCATATAGTGGATTTGAACGATAAGCTAAAACACACAAAATCATTTGTAGGATTTTCAAACAGCGTGCCACATCTTAAAATCAAAATAGAATCACTCAGCACTGAGCTTAAAAATGAAGCAGAAGAGATTATCAAAAAATGGTCTGAAAAATATAATGTAGTTTTAGAAAAAGTAAAAGAAGGGGTTTATTACATCAAAAAAGTTATTTAAGCTCTCCCCATCTTTTACCAAAACTCATACCAACTTTAAGTGGGACTTTTAATTTAAATACATTTTCCATTATTTTTTTGTATTCATAGGCTTCATTTTCATCTTCTATTTCAAAAATCAGCTCATCGTGGATTTGGAGTATCATTTTGGATTTTGGGAAATTTTGTTTAATTTCAAGCATTGCTTTTTTAATTATATCCGCCGCACTTCCTTGAAATATCGTATTTACCGCTTCTCTTTCAAAATTTGCAATGGTTCTTGCGTTTGTACTTGCAAAATCAAAAAATCTTCTTCTTTTAAGTAGAGTTTCAACAAATCCGTTGTTTCTGGCTTCAAGTTTTGTTTTTTCTATGAAATTTTTAACTGTTGGGAATGAAGCAAAATATTTTTCTATAAATTCTTTTGCTTCTTTGGTTGATACATTTATTGTTTCGCTTAGTTTCTTAGGACCCATTCCGTAAATCAGACCGAAATTTATTGATTTTGCTATGCTTCTATATTTTTCCGCATTTTCTTCTCCAAATATCTTAATAGCAGTTTCAAGGTGTATGTCTTTGTCGTTTAAAAATGCGTTAATTAGATTTTCATCTTCGCTAAAATGTGCTAAGAGTCTAAGCTCAATTTGAGAATAATCAAGGCTTACGAATTTATTTTCGGCAATAAATGCGTTTCTTATATTAATTTCCGTAGAAGTTGGAATATTTTGAAGGTTTGGGTTTTTGCTTGAGAGTCTTCCTGTGGCAGTTCCTGTTTGTAGGAAGTTTGTATAGATTTTGTGGTTTTTGTCTTTTTTTGCGTATTCTTTTAATGGTATTACATATGTGCTTAGGAGTTTGTCAAGTTTTCTGTATTCTAAAATATATTTTATTATTGGATGGATGTTTACAAGCATTCCTAAGACTTTTTCATCAGTTGAATATCCTGTTTTTGTCTTTTTTTTAGGTGGAAGTTTAAGTACTTCAAAAAGAATATATCCTAGCTGTTTTGGAGATTTGATATTAAATTCACTTCCTGCAAGTTCATAAATTTTTTGTGTAAGTTCATTTAGTTTTTTACTTATATCAATTTGTAATTTTTCCATATATTCAATATCAAGCTTAATTCCTTCATTTTCCATATCTATTAAAAGATTTATAAAAGGCATTTCTATATTTTCATAATCCCATTTCACCTCATCCCAAAGTCTTTTTTTCATATATTCGTATAGTTTGAGAGTAATAATAGCATCTTCAGCTGCATATTTTGTGGCAGTTTTAATATCAATTTGTGAGAAATTTTGTTTTTTGCCTACAATATCTTTATATTTGATATTTTGATGACCTAAATATCTTTTTGCTACGCTATCTAGTCCTACCGGTGCATCAGGATTTAAAATCCAAGCTAAAATCATTGTATCTGCAAAAGGAGTAGGAGTTTTGATACCGTATTTTCTTAACATTTTAAAATCAAATTTCAGATTGTGTCCTATTACTTTTTTTTGTAAAATTTTCTCAATTGCTTTTAGTGCTTTTGTCTGTGGGATTTGTTTTGATACTCCTAAATAGTTGTGGTTTATCGGTACATAATAGGCTCTGTTTTCTTCAAAAGCAAAACTAAATCCCACAATATTAGGATTTTCTAAGCTATCAGTCTCTGTATCAAAAGCTACTGGTTTATCTCCTATTTTATCAATAATATCAAATAACTCTTTTTCATTTTCTATTAGTATTGCATCAAATTTGATTTGATTATCAGGTTCTTTTGTTTTTACATAAAGCCCATCTTTTTTGACTCTTTCGATTATTGATGTTATATCTAAATCCATCAATTTATCTGCGACTTTAAGTATTGGATTTATTTCAGGATATTTAAATTCTTCAAGGTTAATATTATCAAACAAGTCTGTTTTTAGTGTCACAAGCTCACGGCTTAAAAATGCGTTTTCTTTGCCTTCAATTAATTTTTTCTTTAAAGCTCCTTTTATCTCATCGATATGCTCATATATATTTTCAAGAGTGTGATATTCATTGATAAGCTTTGCGGCGGTTTTGACTCCTACTCCTTTAACTCCCGGAATATTATCGGAGCTATCTCCTACAAGTGCTTGAAAATCTCTAAAATCTTTTGGATGAACTCCAAATTTCTCAATACATCCAGCTTCATCAATCTCTTTTTTCTTTAACGGGTCAAAAATTACTATTTTTTTATCATCAATAAGCTGATACATATCTTTATCATGGCTTACAATTTTTACTTTTATTCCGTTTTTTGCCGCGAGTGTGGCAAGTGAAGCTATCAAATCATCACTTT
>JALVUH010000197.1 GCA_027035735.1 Nautiliaceae bacterium | reverse complement strand
AGGTCATGCTACAATGGAGAAATTTAATGGGAAAAATTAATTTACTTATAAGTAGTGCTGGAAGAAGAGTTAGTCTTGTTAAAAATTTTGAAAAACATTTTAATGTTTTTACTTGTGATATGAATCCATCTCTTAGTGCAGCCTGTCAATACTCTAGAAAGTTTTTTAAGGTCCCACCTGTAAGAGATGAAAATTATATAGATGTTTTATTAGAAAATTGTAAAAAAAATGATATCAAAATCATTGTCCCAACAATTGATACAGAACTTAGCATTTTAGCTGAGAATAGAGAAAAGTTATTAAGTGAAGGAATTTTGCCTATTATTTCAAGCAAAGAGATTTGTGATACTTTTTATTTAAAAACTACTACTGAAGAGTTTTTTAAAAGTCATGGATTTAAAACTCCAAAAATTATTAAAGATTTAAAAAATGCAAATTATCCTCTCTTTGCTAAACTTAATAACTCTTCCCTCTCTATTGGGGCTAGAAAAGTAGATAGTTTTGAGGAAACTATGAGTTTAAAAGGAAATTATGTTTTTCAAGAGTTTATAGATGGAGTTGAATATACTATTGATGCGTTTTTTGATGATAAAAGTAATTTAATATGTGTAGTACCAAGAGAGAGAATTGAGGTTAGATGTGGAGAGGTTAGCAAGGCTAGGACAAGAAAAGATAGAGTAATTATTGATGAAATTAAAAGACTTTCTAAATATTTAAACGGTGCTTTTGGATGTCTTACAATTCAACTCTTTAAAAGAGATAATGAAATTATTTTTATAGAAATAAATCCAAGATTTGGTGGAGGATATCCTCTTAGTTATTTAGCAGGAGCTGATTATGCTAAGTTTATTAAAGATATCTATGAAGGAAAAAAGCTTAGTTATTTTGAAGAGTGGAGGGATAATTTAATAATGTTAAGATATGATGCTGAGGTGTTAGTAGATGGTAATAGTATTTGATTTAGATGATACTTTGTATGATGAGATTGATTTTGTTAAAAGCGGTTTTAGAGAGGTTAGTAATTATTTAGGAAGCGAAAAATATTTTAATTTTATGTGGGAAGAATTTTTAAAGAATGGTAGTGGAAAGATATTTGATAAATTGATAAAACAATTTAGTCTAGATGTCCCTGTTAGTAAATTAGTAGAAATTTATAGATTTCATTTTCCTAGAATCTATTTACCAAAAGAGAGTTTAGAGCTTTTAGAATTTGCTAAAAATTATAAAACTGCACTTATTAGTGATGGACATTATATAACTCAAAAAAATAAATATAATGCTTTAAATTTAAAATTAGATTATCCGATATTTAGTGATTTTTATCACACAAAGAAGCCAGAATTAAAACCATTTTTAATGGTAATGGATAAATTTCCTAATGAAAATTATATTTATATTTCAGATAATCCAAAAAAAGATTTTTTAGCTCCAAAAAAGTTAGGATGGAAAACTATTAGATTTAAAAATCCAAAAGGTATCTATAAAGATATTCCTAATAATGCAGATATTGAAGTTTATAGTAGAAAAGAAATTTTAGATAAATTAAAGGAAATTATATGATTTATCTTTCACCTCCTCATATGAGTGGAAAAGAACTTGAATATGTAAAAGAGGCATTTAAAAGCAATTATATTGCTCCTGTTGGAGAGTTTATTGATAGATTTGAAGATGATGTTAAAAGTTATGTAAATGTAAAAAGTGCTGTAGCTTTATGTAATGCTACAAGTGCTCTTCATTTAGCTTTAAGGGTTTTAGGGATAAGGAAAGCTCAAGTAGTTGTATCTACCTTTACTTTTATTGGTTCAGTTAATCCAATTTTGTATGAAAGAAATGAGCCAATTTTTATAGATGTAGATGAGTATTGGCATATGGATGTTGAGCTTTTAGAAAAAGCAATTAGAGAGAATGATATAAAAGCTGTTATTTTACCTCACATTTATGGACAGATAGCTGATATTTTTCCTATTAAAAAACTTTGTGATGAGAATGGGATATATTTAATTGAAGATAGTGCTGAAAGTCTTGGAGCTTATTACAAATGGGGAATTGAAAATGAAAAGCTAAAAGTTATTTTTTCAGGGACAATAGGTGATATTGGAGTTTATAGTTTTAATGGAAATAAGCTTTTAACAACAAGTAGTGGCGGGGTTTTCGTTAGTAATAATGAAGAGTTGGCAAAAAAGGCAAAATTTCTTTCAACCCAAGCAAAAGAGCCTGAATTTATAGAGTATGTTCACAAAGAAGTTGGATTTAATTATAGAATGAGTAATATTTTAGCTGCTATTGGTGTTGGACAGATGGAAGTGATTGAAGAGAGAATTGCTAAAAAAAGAGAAATTTTTAATTGGTATAAAGAGTTTTTAGATGAAGAGTTTATGCCAGAATTACCTAACACAAGAGGCACAAGATGGCTAACAACTGTTGTTTTTAAAGATAAAAACCCTTTTGAAGTAATGAAAAAATTAAGAGAAAATAAAATTGAAAGTAGACCTCTTTGGAATCCAATGCATCTACAACCATTATTTAAAGGTGCAAAAGCGTATCTTAATGGAAGAAGTGAGGAGTTGTTTAAGAAAGGTTTATGCCTTCCAAGTGGTACAACTTTGACAAAAGAACAGGTAAAGGAAATTTGTGAAATTATCCACTCTTCTTAGACCCACTAAAACAAAAAGAGCCTTATTTTTTGTTATAGGGGATATTTTAATTTCTATTTTTACACTTTTTTTAGCATATCTTTTAAGATTTAATTTTTCTATACCTAAAGCGTATTTACATAATTTTATTGAAATTGCTTTCATTCTAATTTTTTCAAAAGTTACTTTTTATCATATTTTTAAATTATATTTTGTAAATTGGAGATTTTTTTCTCTTAAAGAGTTAAAATCATTAATTCTTGCGACTACTTTAGCATATATAGTAGGTGGAGCTATACTTTTAATATTTAGAGAATATTTTATTCCTTTTCCAAGAAGTGTAATAATAATTGATTATTTTTTAAGTATTCTTTTTATTGGATTTTTTAGAATTTCTAAAAGACTTATTTATGAAAAACTTTCAACTGACAAAATTCCAGCTTTGATAATAGGAGCAAATGAGAAAACTATTTCACTTTTAAAGCAAAATATTCCTTATTCCATTTTTGAAATTTATGAAAATGAAGAAAATTTGGTTGGTTCGTATTTATATGGATATAAAATTAAAAATATTTCTCAAATAGATGGGAAAATAAAAACAGCTATTATTACTAAAGAGCTTGATAGAGATAACCTTGATAAATTAGTGGAGTTTTTGCAATCAAAAGGGATTGATGATATAAAAATTTATAATCCATTTGAAAGAAGAGTTAAAGATATTTCAATTGAAGATTTACTTGCAAGAAAACCAAAAGATTTAGATAAAGAGGCTATTAAAAATTTTGTAAAAGATAAAAAAGTTTTAGTTACAGGAGCTGGTGGAAGCATAGGTAGTGAAATTTGTAGACTTTGTGAAAAATATGGAGCAAAAGAGCTTATTTTAGTTGAAAATAGTGAATTTAATTTATATTCAATCAATGAAGAGTTAACTATTAAAAGAAAACCTTTTTTAGTTGATGTTAGTAAAAAAGAAGAATTAAAAAGAGTTTTTGAAGAAAAACCAGATATTGTAATTCATACAGCAGCTTATAAGCATGTACCACTTTGCGAAGAAAACCCAAGAAGTGCGGTTATAAATAATATTTTAGGAACTATTAATACAATTGATTTAGCAATAGAAAATGGAGTGAAAGACTTTATTTTAATTTCAACTGATAAAGCGGTTAGACCAACTAATGTAATGGGGGCTACTAAAAGAGTTTGTGAAATATATGCTCAAAATGTTGAAAGTAAAGATACAAAAATTTGTGCTGTGAGATTTGGAAATGTTTTAGGAAGTAGCGGAAGTGTTATACCAAAATTTAAAAAATTAATTAAAGAAAATAAGCCTTTACCTGTTACTCATCCTGAGATTACAAGATATTTTATGTTAATACCTGAAGCATGTCAGTTAGTGCTTCAAGCTGGTTCTCTTGCAAAAAGTGGAGAAATTTTTATATTAGATATGGGAGAGCCTGTAAAAATTGTAGATTTAGCAAAAAAAATGTTAAGGCTTTATGGAAAAGATGAAAATAATATAATTTTTACAGGACTTAGAGCAGGAGAGAAACTTTATGAAGAACTTTTAATTAATGACGCAGAAAAAGAGACTAAATATAAAGATATTTTTGTAGCAAAACCTACTATATATGATTTTAATAAATTACAAAATCATCTTAATGAATTATTTAAAAAAATTCAAAAGGAAGAAATTATAGAAAAATTAAAGGAAATTATTCCTGAATTTAATCATAAAGGTTAAATTTTTTTGTTATAATATTGACCAATAGTCAAATTAAAATGGAGAATATAATGAAAAGAAATATTATAATAAGTATATTTTTAATATTAATTTTAGCTACTTTATATGCATTGTATAAATATATCTCATTTACAAATCATTATGTAAGTTCTGATGCTGTATTTGTAAAGAGTGATACATTAACAAATCTTTCTTTTAAATTTCCAGGAAAGATTGATAAAATTTATGTGAATGAAGGTGATAAAATAAAAAAAGGGGAAATTTTAGCAAAACTTGATACTACTGATTTAAAGATAGAAAAAAAAGAGCTTATACAAAATATTAATGCTTTAAACAATAAAATAAAAGCGACTATTATTCAAAAAAAGAAATTAATTAATGATATTAATGATTCTATAAATATTACAAAAGTAAAAATAGATAAATTGAAAAATTTAATAAAGGCAAAAAAATATACAATAAAAGCAAAAGAGATAAAACTTCAGAAAATGAAAAAAGACTATTTAAGATTTAAAAGACTTTTTGATCAAAATAAAATTTCAAGAGAAAAATATGAAAATATAAAAACTTCTTTTTTAGCCTTTCAAAATGAAATAAAAGCTGATAAAAAAGTACTTAATTCAATGTATGATGATTTAAAAGAATTAAATTTAACTTTACAAATAAATCAAAATAATAAAAAAGATATTCAAAAATTAACAAAACTTATTAAATCAATGATTTTTCAAAACAATGCCTTAAAAGAAAAACTTGCTTTAATTAATCAAAATATAAAAGAATCTTATATTTATGCGCCGTTTAATGGAATTGTTGCTAAAAAATTTGCAAATGCAGATGAAATTGTTCCTGCTGGAAAAATGATTTTAAGTGTAGTAAATTTAAAAAATGTTTATGTTTTGGATTTGTTAGAAGAGAAAAAATTAAAAGGAATTAAAAAAGGGTGCAAAGTTAAAATTCATATAGATGCTCTTGATAAAGATTTTAATGGGTATGTCAGTAAGATACTGCCAGCAAGTGCTGCAACTTATGCAATACTTCCAAGAGATATAAGTAGCGGAGAGTTTACTAAACTTCAACAAAGATTTTATGTAAGAATTAGATTTGATAAAGTTCCAAGAGGAATAAAAGTAGGAATGAGTGGGGAAGTTACTATAAATAAATGTAAAAAAGGAGATTAAATGAAAAATAAAGAATTAATCTCAAAAAGTTATGAATTTGCATTAAAAATTGTAAAAATTTATAGAGAAATTAATCAAGAAAATGAAGATTGTTTTTTAGCTAGACAATTATTAAGATGTGGTACTTCAATAGGAGAAAATATTGTTTCAACTCAACATTGTGTTTCAAAAAAAAATTTTTATTCTAAAATGTCAGAGGCTTTAAAGGAGGCAAAAAAAGCTCAATATTGGTTAAATTTGTTGGTAGAGAGTGGTTTTTTATCCAAATCAAAATCTAAAGAAATAGAAGAGTTGTTAAATGAAATAACTAAAAATTTAATTAAAATAGTAAAAAATGCAAAATAATTCTTTTAATTTTACTCTTTCTGTTGTATTAGTAATACTTGGTGCTTTTATGGCTGTTTTGGATACTACAGTTGTAGATATAATTATTCCTAGATTAAGAGGTCCATTATCTACTGATATGTATGGAGTTCAATGGGTTATTACTGCTTATATGCTCTCAGCTGCTATAGCTTTATTAGTAGTTGAATGGGTTTTAAAACATTATGGATATAAATGGGTATTTATAATTGCAGTAGCTATTTTTACTATAGCTTCATTTATGTGTGGAATTTCTAATTCTTTGGGTTTTATAATCTTTGCAAGAACTATTCAAGGATTTGCAGAGGCATTTATAATGGTAACATCTCAAGCTATTTTATTTTCTCTTTTTCCTCCTGATAAAAAAGGAATAGCTATGGGTATTTTTGCGCTTGGAGTAGCTTTTGCTCCAGCTATTGGACCGACTCTTGGAGGATATTTAACTGAATATTTTGGATGGAGGAGTGTATTTTTTGTAAATGTTCCTATAGGAATAATTTTGGTGATTTTTTCTATATTTATTTTAAATGAGACAGCCCAAAAAGAGAAGTATCCTCTTAATTTTTTATCTGTGATTTTTCTTAGTATTTTTACATTAGCTCTTCTTGTAATTTTGTCAAAAGGTCAGCAGTATGGCTGGTTTAGAAGTAAGTTTATAGTCTATTTGGCTTTTATTGCATGGGGAGGATTTTTAGCTTTTGTAATAAATGAATATTTTAGCAAAATAAAACTTTTTACTTATTCTTTATTCAAAAATCCTTATTATACATTAGGACTTTTTATCTATTTTATTTTGCTTGGATTTTCTATGTATCAATATTTTTATTTATTGCCTATATTTTATGAGCAAATTAAAGGTTTAACTTCTATTGAGACAGGATTAGGAGTGCTTGGATTTGGAATATGGATAGGAATTATTAGTTTAGTTGGAGGATTTTTAAGTGATAAATATTCTCCTGTGCCTGTATTATTTGTAGGGACTTTGATTTATCTTTTTAGTTCATATCTTTTTACTACTTTAAATTATTATACTCCATTTATTGAAGCTGTAATAAAAACAATGCCTTTTGGAATATCTATGGGACTTTTTTTTGCTCCAATTACCACTCTTATTATGCAAAATGCTGGTAAAAAAATAGAACAAGCTATAACTACTATGGATTATGTAAGATTTATTGGAGGGAGTTTTGGAACGGCCATTGCTACAAATAATATGATTTTTTATAAAAATAAAGAATTTGATGGAATGGTAATTTTGCAAAATAGAGATTTATTAGAAGAATTGCTTCATAAGCTTTTTAATTTAATAGGTCCCGCTTCAAAAGCTTTGTTTTTAAGGATTGAAGAATTTTTTAGTTTTGATTATGGATTTAAATATGTATGGATGGATGCAGCTTTTTGGGGAGTAATTGGAAGTATTTTTGTATTTGCTTTATTAATGTTAAAATTAGTTAATAGGAGAAATTATGGCAAAAATAGTAAATAAAGAAGAAAAAAGAAAAGAGATTGCTTTAAAATGTAAAGATTTGTTTTTACAAAAGGGTATGAAAGTTACTGTCTCAGAACTTGCAAAAGCTGCTGATATAGGTAAAGGTACTACTTATGAATATTTTAAAAATAAAGAAGATATTATTTTTGAAATTTTGAATATATTAACGGAAGAATTTAATAAAGAGCTTTTTTCTAAATTAAAAAATGAAAATAATACTTATGAAAAACTTTTGGTTTTTTTTGAATTTTTTTATAAAAATTATGAAGAATTAAAAAAAATTTATAAAGAATTTATGGCTATTACATTAACTTCTAAAAATGAAGAGATGAGGAGTTTTGCTACCAAAGTAAAAAGATTTTATTATCAAATATTAGAAAATATTTTAAAAGAAGGAGTAGAAAAAAAAGAATTAAAGAAAAAGGCTGTTAAATATACTAATGCGTTATATAATATGGCAGAAGGTTTTTTTATAGAGAGTGAGCTTACATTTTTATTTGAAGATAAAGAAAAAGAGTTTAAAAAAGAGTTAGAACTTTTTTATAAACTATTAAAAAAGGATAAAAAATGAAATTTAGGATATTTTTATTTATATTCTCTATTTTAGGAGCTCAAAATTTTAATGATTTAGTCAAACTTATCAATAACTCAAATATCGTAAAAATATATCAAAAAAATATTCAAATACAAAAAGAGAAATTAAAAGAAGTAAAAGGTAAAAATTATGGTAGATTAGACTTGGAATATGATTATATGCATTTATTTGATAGACCAACAATAACTTTTGATTTACAAGAGCCAATTGCTGCTCAAAATTTAGGGAGTAGTGCACCTTTATATCCGTTAATATATAAAAATTTTGCCGCTAAATTGGCAGTAGGCAAAAAAAATAATTTTGTAGGAAGTTTAGTATATTCATATCCTATTTTTACTGGTTATGCGATAAGCAATTTAATTGATATTGAAAAATTAAATGTAATAAAATCAAAACTTAAGCTTCAAAATATAAAAAGAGATTTGAAGCTTAAAATTGCTAAGATTTATGCAGATATATATGCACTTAAATATAAAATATATGCATTAAATGATGCTAAAATGGCTCTTTTGTCTGCAAAAGAGAAAGCAAATGCATTATATAAAGAAGGTCTTATAAATAAATCTACTGTTGATGAAATAGATGCTAAATATTTTGAAATTCAATCTTCCATTGATAATGTAAAAGCTCAAAAAAAGTCTCTTTTAAATATTTTGAGTTATATATTAAATACGAAAGTAAAATCAATTTCAAATTTACCATCAATAAATCTTTTGAAACCAAAATTTAACAATAGACCGGATATTAAAGAAATTAAAAAAACTCTTCAAATTGCTTCAAAAAATGTAAACCTTCAAAAATCTCTTTTTTATCCAAAACTTTATTTTCAAATAGGACTTAAAGCAAAAGCTACAGATGCTACTTTAAATAACAATGATTATTCAAATCTCAATAATTCCTATGTTGCTTTATCTTTGAAATATAATATTTTTAATGGTAACAGTGATAAATCAAAGCTTCAACAAGCAAAAATAGAAAAAATGAAAGCTTATATTTTTTATAGAGATTATTTAAATAAAGTAAAAACTACTTATAAAAACGATTTATTAATCTTAAACGCTTTGAAAAAAAGATTATTATCTGCAAATCAAGAAATAAAAGCTAGAAAAAGTTATTATGAGTATATAAAAGCAAAATTTAGCGAAGGATTAGCGGATGTTACAGATTTAAATAGTGCAATTGCAAAATTAGCAGAATCTAAAGCTAAAAGAGATTATATAAAATCAGAAATTTTCTTTTATATATTAAAAGCAAATATTGATGGGGGTAGAAAATGAAAAAAAATATATTAGCAGTTATCATAATAGGACTTTTAATAATTAGCGGAATTTTAATTTATGAAAAGATTAATGGTAAAAAACTTCCTCCTTATTTAGTAGAAGCAGTCGGAGTTGTAGATGGAGATTTAATTAATTTAAATACAAAATATCCGGGAAGAATTATAGCTTTAAATGTTGATACAGGAGATAAAGTAAAAAAAGGAGAAATTATTGCCAGGCTTTCTGATAAAGAGTATGTTAAAAAATTAGATGCCCTAAATTATGAAATAAAAGCAAAAGAAGATGAATTAAAATTTACTAAAGAAAAAATTCTTAAGAATATAGAGATTGCAAAAAATGCATATTTAGCAAAAGAAAATGAGTTAAATGCGTTAAATTCACAAATTAATGCTTTAAAAGCTGTAATTGCACAAGATAGAAAAGATGAAATAAGAATTGCTAAACTTGTTAAAAAGAATATGGAAAAAGAACATAAATTAGAACTTGCAAGATTAAAAACAAAAACGGATACTGACAAATTATATTCTTTATTGGCTAAGAAAGATGCTTTGAAAAAAGAAATCAAAATTTATAAACAAAAATATGATATTGCAATGGCTGCAAAAAACAATATTTTAGCAATGCAAAATGGTATTGATGCTCTTAAACAAAAAAGAGATGTAATTAAAGTAATTTTGAATGAACTTAATATAAAATCTCCAATTAATGGATATGTAGATACCAAAATTGCAAATATTGGGGAAGTTTTAGGGGCTGGTATGCCAATTGCTACTTTAATAAATCCAAAAAGTTTATATCTTAAAATTTATGTAAATACAATCTACACTGGTAAAATAAAACTTGGAGACAGGGCAGAAATTTTTTTGGATGCTTATCCAAACAAACCTATACCTGCAGTTGTTAGCAAAATTGCAAAAAAAGCTGAATTTACTCCAAAAGAAGTAGCAGTTAGGGCTGATAGAATTACAAGAGTTTATGAAGTAAGACTTAAACCTATAAAACCAAATCCATTGCTAAAACTTGGACTTCCTGCTACAGGAGTAGTTTTGATTGGCAATGGAAATTTACCTAAAAGCTTAAATGAATTGCCGGAGCTTTAAGTGGAGATATTAAAAGTTAAAAATTTATCTGTTAGTTATGGAAAAAAGATAGCTATTAAAAATGTAAATTTTACTTTAAAAGAAAAAGAAATATTAGGATTTATTGGAGCTGATGGGGCGGGTAAAAGCTCTACTCTTCATGCAATTGCTGGAGTTGTGAGTTTTAAAGGAGAAGTAGTTTATAAAGGATATGCGTATCACTCTCCAAAAGAAGCGGAAAAAATAAAAAATGAAATTTCTCTTATGCCTCAAGGTCTTGGGCTTGTTTTGTATGATTTTTTAAGTGTAGGGGAGCATTTTGATTTTTTTAGGGATTTAAGAGGTCTTAAAAAAGATGAAGAGTATGAAACAAGACTTCTTAAAATGGCGGGACTTTATGAATTCCAAGATAGACTTGCTGGGAATTTAAGCGGAGGAATGAGACAAAAACTCTCTCTTATCTTAGCTCTCTTACCAAGACCAAAACTTTTAATTCTTGATGAGCCAACCACAGGTGTTGACCCAATAAGTAGGGCTGAGCTTTGGGATATTGTAAATGAGATGAGAGAAGAGGGGATGAGTGCTTTAATATCTACTGCTTATATGTCTGAAGCTAGTAAAATGGATAGGTTGATGCTTTTTGATGAAGGCGAAGTTATTGCCAAAGGGACTGCTCAAGAATTGATTGAAAAAATTAAAGATTATACATATGAAGGTGAGATTGAAAGTAATGAATGTTTTTCTTTTAATAAAAGAACATATTGTCTAAATCCTCTTCCTTTAAAAAAAGCAATTCCTACTCTTGAGGGGGTATTTTTTGTAAATGCCCTAAAAAAAGGTAAAAAACCGATTTTAATAGAAGTTCCTAAAAAAAATATTGATGTTCCAGAAATTATTGTAAAAGCTAAATGTTTAACTAAAAAATTTGGAGAGTTTATTGCTGATAATTGTGTTGATTTAGAGCTTAAAAAAGGAGAAATTTTAGGTTTGCTTGGAGCAAATGGAGCTGGTAAAACAACTCTTATAAAAATGCTTCTTGGACTTTATCCTATTGATGAAGGGGAGCTTTATTTGCTTGGTAAAAGAATAAAATCATATGAAGATAGAATTGAGTTAAAAAGTAAAATAGGATATGTTTCTCAAAAATTTGCTCTTTATAAAGATTTGACTATTAAAGAAAATCTTGAATATTTTGCAAAAATGCATTCCCTAACTCCTAAAGAGACTAAAGAAAAAATAGAAAAATATTCTAAAATGTTTGGATTTGAAGAATATTTAAATTCTTTTCCAAAAGAAGTTCCACTTGGTATTAATCAAAGATTTTCTTTGGCAGCAGCTCTACTTCACGAGCCGGTTGTTTTATTTTTAGATGAGCCAACAAGTGGAGTTGATACAGTTGCTAGAAGTGCTTTTTGGAAACTTTTAAGAAAACTTAAAGAAAATATGGGAATTTCTATTTTAATTACTACTCATTATATGAGCGAAGCGGAGTATTGTGATAGAGTGGTTGTTTTGAAAAGAGGGGTTAAAATAGTAGATGATGAGGTTAAAAATTTACATCAAAAATATCCAGGACTTGATTTTGAAGAGATATTTCTTAAAATTTATAAGGAAAATCAATGAGACTTAATGTAATAAAAGCCTATTTAAAAAAAGAATTTATTGATTTAATAAGAAATAAAATGATAATCTTAATTTATTTAATACCTACTATGATTTTGATTTTATTTGGATATGGTATAAAACTTGAAGTTACTCATACAAGAACAATAATAATTGATAATGACCATTCTAAACTTTCTCTTGAAATAATCAATAAATTTTCACACACAAAATATTTTGATGTAAAAGTAGAAAATATCTCTTATAAAGAGGCTCTTCATAAATTACAAACAAATAAAGCTGATATGATAGTAATTATTCCTCCTTCTTTTTCAAAAGATTTATATAAAGGTGCTCAAATTGGAGTATTTATTGATGGCTCTTTTCCTCTTAGAGCTGTTACTATTGAGGGATATGTTGAGAAGCTTTTGATTCATGGATTTAATATAAAACTTCCTATAAAAATAGAAAATAGAAATTTTTTTAATGAAGCTATGCGGGATTATAATGCTATAGTTCCTGGACTTTTCGGACTTATATTTTTAGTGGTTCCTGCTAGTTTAGCGGCTATTATTATAGTAAAAGAAAAAGAAGTTGGAACTATTTTTAATTTTTATTCTGCTCCTATAAAAAAGATTGAATTTGTAATTGCAAAAATAATTCCTCCTTTTTTATTTCATTCTTTAAATATTTTTATACTTTTTTTATGGGCTACATATCTTTTTGATGTTCCATTTAGGGGTAATTTTTTTATTTTTTGGCTTACTAGTGAGATTTATATTTTAATTAGTGTTGGAATTGGAATATTAGTCTCAATTGTAACTTCTACTCAAGTTGCAGCATTAGTCCTTTCTGTAATTATTACCGTTATTCCTGGATTTTTATATTCTGGTATTTTAATGCCAATTTCATCAATGGATAAAGAGAGTTATATAGAGGCTCACATCTTTCCTGTATCATATTATAATCATATAATTTATGATACCTTTTTAATAGGTCAAGGATTTAAATCAAGTTTGAATGTATTATATTTTATTATTCTTTGTATTTATGCTTTTGTATTGATTGCTTTGGGTACATTGCTTATTAAAAAGGCTATAAAATGAGCGCTATTTTAAAAAAAGAGTTTTTAGTATTTTTTAGGAATGTAGGATTAGTGATTTTTGTTTTATATGCTTTTACAATGGATATTTATATAGCTGGAAAAGGAATTAAAGTAACTCCAAGACATGTATCTATTGGATATGTAAATGAAGGAGATATTGCTGTAGTAAATAAAATAATTAGTCATTTTCACTCTCCTCAATTTAAAAAACCAAAACTTTTTTTAAATGAAAAATCTTTAAAAGAGGCTATTTATAATAGAAAAATAATGGTAGGGATTGTTTTTAATAAAGAGTTTGTAAATAATTTACTTTCTGGTAAAACTGCTAAATTACAAGTTTTAATAGATTCTACTGCTGCAGCACAGGCAGAAGTTACTTTGATTTATATTCAAAATATTTTATTGAAATTTGAACATCATTTAAAAACTCCAGCAAGTATTGACATAATAAAACTTTTTAATCCAAATGCAAATACTAAATGGTTTATGAGTTTAAGCGAGCTTATGAGTGATATTACAATGTTAGGTCTTATTTTAATAGCAGTTGTGTTTGTTAGAGAAAAAGAGAATGGAACGTGGGATATTATGCTTTTAATGCCGGTAAAAGGGAGTTTGATTATTTTCGCAAAAATACTTTCACAAGTTTTGATTTTGATGGCAGGTATTACTATTGCAGTTGGTCTTATTGTTTTTGGTGCTTTTAATACACCTATAAATGGAAATATCTTTAATTTTTATTTAATTAGTTTTTTATTTTCTTTTGCAATAGGAGGTATAGCATTAGTAATCGCTGCTATTTCAAAAACAATACTTGAAGTAGCTCATCTTACAATAGTTATAATGTTACCTTTGATTTTTTTAAGTGGAGCATGGACTCCTCTTAGTGCTATGAGCCCTTTTATTCAATTTTTAAGTTATTTTTCTCCTCTTAGGTATTATATTCAAGCTACTCAGGATATATTTTTTAGAGGAAGTGGATTTATGGATTTATTGCCTTATTTTGGGGCTGAATTTTTAATAGCTGTGATATTATTTTATATAGGATATAGAAAAATTGGGAGATTATTTTGAAAAATAGCATTTATGAACTGAAAAGAACAAAAGAAATTATTTTTATTTTGGCCAAAAATGGATTTGGTGGAATTATTGAAACATTTGGAATTCCTGTTCCTTTTAAAAAAGAGAGTACGTTAAGTAAGAGTGAAAGGATTAGAAAAACAATAGAAGAGCTTGGTCCTACATTTATAAAACTGGCTCAACTTTTATCTTTAAGACCAGATTTAATTCCACTAGAACTTGCAAAAGAGCTTGAAAAACTTCAAGATAGAGTAGCACCTCTTCCTTTTAGCGAAATGGAAAAAGTTTTAATAGATGAATTTGGAGATTATAAAAAATATTTTCCAAATGAATTTGAATTGTTAGCTTCTGCTTCTATAGGACAAGTTTATAAGACGATTCTTTATAATGGAGATGAGGTAGCTGTAAAAATTTTAAAACCTCATATTGAAGAAATTATTTATGCAGATATTTTTATTCTTGAACGACTAGCAAAAATTGTAAGAGAGAAACTTTTGATTTATGGTATAGATAGTGTAAAGATTATAGAAGAATTTGCAAAAAGTATAAAAAAAGAACTTGATTTTAATATTGAAGCTTTAAACTTAAAAAGATTTCAAGCAAATTTTAAAAACAATCCAAAAGTAAAAGTTCCAAAAGTATATGATAATTTATCAACTAGTAAAGTTTTAACTCTTGAATTTGTAAAAGGGATAAAAATTACAAATAAAAATGAGTTAAAAAAATTTTATGATATAAAAGAGATAGCAAAGATAGGAGTAGAACTTGTAGCAGAGCAGATTTTTGTGCATAGATTTTTTCATGCAGACCCACATCCTGGTAATTTAATGGTAAGTAATGGAAAAATTGTATTTTTAGATTTTGGAATAGTTGGAACTATCTCAAAAGAAGATAGAAATTCTTTATTAAAATTAGTTTATTATGTAGCACATAAAGATGAAGAAAAAGCTGCAGAATATGTATTAAAACTTTCTAGAATAAGTGATGATACTGATATTGAAATGTTAAAAAAAGAATCCGCTGATATAATTTCTACTTATCTTTATCAGCCTCTTAAAAAAATAAATTTACAAAGATTTTTTGAAGATTTAGTTAGAGTTATGAAAAAATATAAAGTTTATTTTAAAGAAGACCAGTATCTGCTTGCCAAAACTATTATTACTTATGAGGGAGTTGGCAAAAGTTTAGATCCTGATTTTAATGTAATTGAAGCTTTAAAACCTTTTGTTACAAAATTAGTTAAAAAGATATATTCACCAAAAACTTTATTACAAGAATTTGGAGAATATAATCAAAATCTTGCAGAATTTTTTATTCATTTTCCAAA
Source organism: Nautiliaceae bacterium (assembly GCA_027035735.1). GTDB lineage: Bacteria > Campylobacterota > Campylobacteria > Campylobacterales > Nautiliaceae > JALTBU01. The sequence continues at coordinate 644 of JALVUH010000197.1, read as the reverse complement.
TGATTTTTATGAAATCATAAAAAAAATAAAAAATGGAAAATTAAAAATAGAATTTGAACATGTAGGTCTTGAAAAATTTGAAAATACTATTAAAACAGCTTCTCATAGATTGTCTTTAGCTATAATAATAGCTTCTATATTAATTGGTTCTTCAATGCTTCTTAGCTCACATATTCCACCTCTTTTTCATAATGTTTCACTCTTTGGTATAATTGGATATGTTTTTGCATTTGTTTTGGCAATCATTTTAATTTTTAAAAGTTGGAGGGACTAATGAAAGATATACAAAAAGAATTTTTAGATAATCGTAATCCTACAAAAGATTTGTGGAGAATGTTTAGGGTTATTAGTGATTTTACAGATGCTTTTGAAGAACTTGAAGATTTACCTCCTGGGATTTCTATATTTGGTAGTGCTAGAGAAAAACCAGGGCAGTATTATTATGAAAAAGCAACAGAAATAGCAAAAGGTCTTAGTGATAAAGGTTATGCAATCATTACAGGGGGTGGTCCTGGAATTATGGAAGCTGCAAATAAAGGAGCAAAGATTAGTGTTGGACTTAATATTGAGCTTCCACATGAACAAAAAACAAATCCATATGTAAAAATTCCTCTAAAATTTAAATATTTCTTTACAAGAAAAGT
>JALVUH010000196.1:11732-16118 GCA_027035735.1 Nautiliaceae bacterium | reverse complement strand
ATTGAAAGAATTTTGAATAAAATTGACAAAACAAAATTAAAATATAAAGATTATTTAATAAAACTTACAGTATCTGCTGGTATTACTTGTCATAAAAAAGGAGATGATGTGGAAAGTATTATTAAAAGAGCGGATGAAGCATTATATGAAGCAAAAGTTACAAAAAATGAATATAAAGTGAAATAATGAATATTTTTGATGGTATTATTATTGGAATTACTCTTTTACTTGCTATAAAAGGTTTTTTTAATGGTTTTATTAAAGAAATAGCAGGACTTGTTGGAATTGTTGGAGGGCTTTTTTTAGCAAGTGAATATTATCACAAAGCAGGGATATTTATAAATAATAATTTGATTACTATTAAAAATCCTTCAGCCATAGATTTAGTAGGATTTATAGCTGTATTTATAGGGTTTTGGCTTTTAGCTGTGTTTGTTGGATTTTTACTTAGTAAAATTTTAAAAGTTAGTGCATTAGGTATTTTTGATAGGATTTTGGGATTTATATTTGCAGGAGCTAAATTTTTTATTTTGGTTAGTGTCATATTTGCTCTTTTATATAAAGTTGAATTTGTAAAAGAAAAAATAGATACTTTTACTAAAAACTCAAAAGTTTTTCCTATTATGATAAAAATTGGAGATGAAATTATAAATTTAAAACCTCAAAATATTCAAAAAAGTATTAAAAATGTTAAAATTTCACTAAATAATCTAAAAGGAGATTAATGTTTTCAAACGAATATGTAAAACAAAGAATGGCAAAAGCTGAGAAATTAAAAGAAGCAGGAATTAATCCTTATGGACATTATGCAAAAAGGGATACAAAAATTGCTGATTTTTTAGAAAAAAATAAAGATGTTTATGAACTTGAAAATAAAAGAGATGAAAATAGAAAATTTACAGTAGCAGGAAGAGTTAAATTTCTTAGACTGATGGGGAAAGCTGCTTTTTTTAAAATTGAAGATGAGAGTGGAATACTTCAAGTTTATATGAGTAAAAATGATTTAGGAGATAAATTTAATCTTTTAAAGAAAAATTTAGAAGTTGGTGATATTGTAGAAGTGAGTGGATATCCTTTTGTTACAAAAACAGGGGAATTAACAATACATGCTGATGATGTAAAAATCTTAACAAAAGCAATTCATCCGCTTCCAGAAAAATTCCATGGACTTCAAGATGTGGAGACTAAGTATCGTCAAAGATATCTTGATATGATTATGAATAAAGAGACTCGTGATAGATTTAAACTTAGAAGTCAAATAGTTTCATTAGTGAGAGAATTTTTCTTAAGTAAAGGATTTTTAGAAGTAGAAACTCCAATGTTACATACTGTAGTAGGTGGAGCTAATGCAAGACCTTTTATGACTCATCATAATGCACTTGATATTGATATGAATTTAAGAATTGCGCCTGAACTTTTCTTAAAAAGACTTATAGTTGGTGGATTTGAAGCGGTATTTGAACTTAATAGAAATTTTAGAAATGAAGGGATTGATCATACTCACAATCCAGAATTTACAATGATAGAATTTTACTGGGCTTATCATACTATGGAAGATTTAATGAAACTTACAAAAGAACTTTTTGACTTTTTATTTGAAAAACTTAATCTTCCTAAAAAACTTGAGTATGGAGATATGGTAATTGATTTTGATAATTGGAGCACTATTACTTATAGAGACGCTTTAGTTCAAATTGGAGAAATTCCGGAAGATATTTTAGATGATGTGGAAAAAATGAAAAAATATCTAAAAGATGCAGGAGTTGAAATAGAAGAGCATATTGATACAAAAGGTAAACTTTGGGCAGAACTTTTTGATGAATTTGTTGAAGATAAACTTATAAATCCTACATTTGTAACAGAATTTCCAATAGACATTTCACCACTTGCTAGAAGAAGTGATGAAAATCCAGAATTTGCTGAGAGATTTGAATTATTTATAGCTGGAAGAGAAATTGCAAACGGATTTAATGAGCTAAATGACCCACTTGACCAATATGAAAGATTTAAAGCTCAGCTTGAAGCAAAAGCAAAAGGTGATGAAGAGGGGATGGATATGGATTATGACTATATCCGCGCTCTTCAATATGGTATGCCACCAACTGCAGGTGAAGGAATAGGTATTGATAGACTTGTGATGCTTCTTACAAATTCACATTCAATCAAAGATGTGATATTATTCCCAACAATGAAACCAAAAGTTGAAACAAAAGATAAAGATGAATCAAAATAAAGGAGAATAAATGAGTTTACTTAAAAATTATGATGCTGATGTATATTCAATTTTAGAAAAAGAATTAAAAAGACAAACAGATCATCTTGAAATGATTGCGAGTGAGAATTTTACACTTCCAGAAGTTATGGAAGCTATGGGAAGTGTATTTACAAATAAATATGCAGAAGGGTATCCTGGTAAAAGATATTATGGTGGATGTGAATATGCTGATATGATTGAACAGCTTGCAATTGATAGAGCTAAAAAACTTTTTGGATGTGAGTATGCAAATGTACAACCACATTCTGGTTCTCAAGCAAATGGTGCAGTATATGTTGCTTTAATGAAACCATATGATAAATTACTTGGAATGGACTTAAGCAATGGTGGGCATTTAACACACGGTGCAAAAGTTAATTTCTCTGGAAAACACTATCATAGTTTTTCTTACGGAATTGATGAAAAAACAGGTAGAATTGATTATGATAGAGTAAGAGATATAGCAAAAATTGTAAAACCTAAAATGATAGTATGTGGTGCAAGTGCATATCCTAGAGAAATAGATTTTGCAAAATTTAAAGAAATTGCTGATGAGGTTGGTGCTATTTTAATGGCTGATGTTGCTCATATTGCTGGACTTGTAGTTGCAGGTGAGCATCCAAATCCATTCCCTCATTGTGATGTAGTAACTACTACAACTCACAAAACTCTTAGAGGTCCAAGAGGCGGACTTATCCTTACAAATAATGAAGAATATGCTAAAAAAATAAATTCTGCAATTTTCCCAGGAATTCAAGGTGGTCCGCTTGTACATGTAATTGCGGCAAAAGCTGTTGGATTTAAAATGAATTTAGAAAGTTCTTGGAAAGATTATGCAAAACAAGTTAAGAAAAATGCAAGAGTATTAGCGGATGTACTTCTTGAGAGAGGATATGATTTAGTTAGTGGTGGAACTGATAATCATTTAGTGCTAGTAAGTTTTCTAAATAAAGAATTTAGCGGAAAAGAAGCAGAAGAAGCATTAGGTAGAGCAGGAATTACTGTTAATAAAAATACAGTACCAGGTGAGAAAAGAAGTCCATTTGTTACAAGTGGTATTAGAATTGGCTCTCCAGCTCTTACAGCAAGAGGTATGAAAGAAGAAGAGTTTAGATTTATTGCAAATAAAATAGCAGATGTTTTAGATGATATTTATAATCTTGAACTTCAAGAAAAAGTAGCAAAAGAGCTTAAAGAGCTTGCAAGTAAATTCGTGATTTATGATAGACCAACTTATTAATCTCTCCCCTTTGTGGGATATAAAGGTGTAAATATGGCTTATAATGTAGAAATTTCAATGATTAAAATGAATAGAAATTACTATTTTGAATATAAAGGTACAATAGTTAAAAAAATAGTTTATAAAGGTAGAACATTTTTTGATAAATATGAAAAAGTAGATAAACCTTTAACTTTGCAAGTTATGAATGAGCATATTGAAGGGAAAAAAATTATTGCTCATGATTTAATTAACAGACAAAGAAATATTGTTGAAAATATTGTGTTTGACTATAATGGAAGAGACCCTGAGAGATTTTGGAATAGAGCAAGTCTTCTTTTAAGAGAAGAAGGATTTTTGAATTTTACTGCTTATAATTCTAAAACACCTGGACATTTACATCTTTATATCCATAAAGGGCATACCTCTTTAAATGAAGCTATTCAACTTGGTAAGAAATTGTCTGCTAAATTAGCTTCAAAACTTCCAAAGCAATGGAGAATGTTTCCTACTGATGAATTACCTCCTGAATTTAATATTTTAAATTTACCTTATGGGCTTTATAAGAAAGAAAGAGGTGCTAGTTGGGCTAGACATATGTAAAGGAGATTAAATGAAAAATAAAGAAGATTTATTAAATTTAAATAACAACAATAAGAATCCTAAAAAAATTTTAATATATATTGCAATATTTTTTTTGATATTTGTAATAGGTGTTATTGTTTATGCTGTTATTCAGGGTAATTCTACTAGTAAAAATCAATCAGAAAGTGTTATACCTCCTCAAGTAAAAGAAGAGCCTTTATTTAAACAAATTCCTATAGAAAAAGAGAATAATACTTCAAGTATTAAAACAGAAACTAATAATTCACAATCTATTACTAATTATAAAAAAGATGTAAATGTTACAAAG
>JALVUH010000196.1:0-11632 GCA_027035735.1 Nautiliaceae bacterium | reverse complement strand
CAAAAAAACCTAAAACTCATATAGTTTCTAAAAAAATAGAAAGTAAATATTATATTCAAGTGGCTGCTTTAATGAAATATACTAAACCTAATAAAAAGTTTTTAGAATTAATTAAAAAATATGGTTATAACTACACATTTTATACAACAGTTATAAATAGAAATGGTAAAAAAATTGTTGTTCATAAAATTTTAGTAGGACCATTTAACTCAAAAAAAGAGGCAAAAAAACAATTGCTTAGAGTTAAAAAATATATTACTCAAAATGCTTTTATTTTTAAGGTTAATAAATGATTTATGATAAATTTTTGGTAGATGAATTTTCGGTTATTGCTATTTATAATCAATTAAAATCTCTTTTTCCTAAAGAGAGGATTTTTTTATTTGAAAGTGTGATAAATAATAGCGATGGAAATTACTCTTTTATTGTAATAGGAGAGAGAGAAAGAGTTAAATATCAAAACAATAAAACTTATTATTTTAATGGAGAAAAAGAGGAAATATTAGATACTGATCCTTTTACTTTTTTAAAGAATTATTATAAAAATATTGATAAAGATTATTATAGAAATCTTACAAAAAAGCTTAAAATAGGATTTGTTGATGGTTTTATAGGATATATTGGATATGATTTAGTGAAAGTTTTTGAGCCAGTATTAAAACCAGTTATGGATAATTTAAAGGATGAGACAAATATTCCTGATTTTTATATGATAAGACCAAAAATTGTAGTAGGATATTCTCATAAATCTTCGGAACTTACAATTATTATAAATGATAAAATTTATGAAAATAAAATGGAAGATATTAAAAACAAAATAAATTCTACATATATTCATCATCCTTTAAAACCAATACAAATAATAAAAGAACCTGAATTTGTTTTTTCTAAAGAGAAATTTTTTGAAATGGTTAAACTTGCTAAAGAAAATATAAAAAATGGGGATATTTTTCAAATAGTTCTTTCAAATAGACTTAAAGTAAAAGCAAAAGTAGATAGACTCTCTTTTTATAGAAAATTAAGGAGCAAAAATCCATCTCCATATTTGTATTATCTAGATATTGATGATTTTGCAATCATTGGAAGTTCTCCTGAGGTTATGATTAGACTTACTGATGGAGCTATTTTACTAAGACCAATAGCAGGTACTAGAAAAAGAGGAGAAAATTTAATAAAAGATTTAGAGTTAGAACGTGATATGATAAATGATCCAAAAGAAGTAGCTGAGCATATAATGTTGGTTGATCTTGGAAGAAATGATGTAGGAAGAGTGGCAAAAGCTGGCAGTGTAAAAGTAGAGGAATTAATGAGAGTTGAGAGATATTCTCATGTTATGCATATGGTAAGTGATGTTGTAGGGATTTTAGATAATAAATATGATATGTTTGATTTATTTAAAGCAACTTTTACGGCTGGAACTATGACAGGGGCTCCTAAGATTAAAGCAATGGAGCTGATAGCGAAATATGAGGGTATAAAAAGAGGTTATTATGCGGGAAGTATTGGATATTTTGGTTTTGATGGAAATATGGATAGTGCAATTACTATAAGAACTGCTTTAATTAAAGATGATGAAGTTATTTTTCAAGCAGGAGCAGGAATTGTGGCTGATAGTAAGCCAGAACTTGAATACAAGGAAGTAAATAATAAACTTGGAGCGTTGGTATCAACATTAAAGGAACTTGAGAATGGGGGTAATTAAAAATTTTATAAATAATAAAATGCTTATTAAACCACAGGGATTTTTAGATGCAAATGCAGCGGCTGAATATATTACTCCTCTTGATATAGAAAAAATAAGGAAAAGAGATATAAAATATATAAGTATAGATTTTTCAAAAGTTATAAGTGCGAATATGAATGCTTTGAGATTTTTAAATGATGTTTTAGAGAATCTTTTTAAAAAAGAGAATGTAGAAAGTTGTATATTTAGTCCAAATAAAAATGTTTTTCAAATAGTTAGTAATCTTGATAATTTATATTTTAATATTTTTGAAAATGAACATATTGAAAAAATTTTTTTTGATGAAGATTATCTAGAAGAAAAACCTATCTATATTTGTTGCATAAAAGATGAACAGAATAAAAACATGTTAATTTATTATCTTTTAAAAAGAGGATATTCCCCTAAAGTAGTAGAAAGTGAAGATGAAATAAAAGAAGATGCAGTAGTTATAAAAAAATCTATAATTTTAAAAATTTCTAATAGAGTTGGAGCTGTAGTTAAAAATTCTATTGTATATTTTTTCTTTGATGGATTTTTAGATGCAAATTTATCAAATATGTTTGATATTGAATATTTTAGAAGAAATCTATTGATTGGATTTAAAGTATTTATTTTTGATATGAATGCTGTAAAAGGGCTTAATATTCATGCAGTTCGTTTTTTGAAGACATTAGGTGTGGAAGCTGCTGAGTATGGAGCGCTTCTTGCTATAGTAGGACTTAACAAAAAAAGTGTTCAGCCACAACTTATTCAAGATTTAGAAGATATGGGATATCTATTTTTTGCTAATGAAGAAGAACTTTTTAAATCAAAAGAATATGAAGAAGTTATCAATTCAAATGAAGTTATTTACAAAAAAAGTAAAAAAATAACGAAAGAATTTGTAAAACTTTTGCCATACTTTGTTAATTCTACAATTTCAACAGTTCAATTAATGACAGGAGTTGAAGCCAAAAAAGAACCTCCAAGAATTACAGAAGTTACAATTGATACTTCTAAAAAATATGTTGCAAGTTCTATTGGATTTTATGGTGATATGGATGGGATGATGATTTTAATTTTAAGTGAAAATCTTACAAAAAGAATATCAAAAATCCTTTTAGGAGAAGAATATAAAACTAAAGAAGAACTTAATGATTTAGTTAGTGAATTTGCGAATATAATAGTTGGAACTGTTAAAAGAGAAATTCAAAAACATGATTTAAGAATAAATATTACACTTCCAAAAGTTTTTGATGAAATAGATAATTTACAAAATATTGTAGTTAATAGAAAAGGGGTAGAAGTGAAGTTTTATTTTGAAGATGAAGAGTTTTATTTTTATTTAGTAAGGTAGAGAGATGATTTTTACTATTTTTGGGAATCCTGTTAAACATTCAAAATCTCCTTTAATGCATAATCATTTTTTCAAGAAAAAAAATTTAAATCATTGCTATACAAGATATTTGCTTGAAGATGGAAGTGAGATTATTGATAAATTTAAAGAATTAAAAATTAAAGGTGCCAATGTAACTATTCCTCATAAAGAGTGGGCTTATAAATTGGCTGATGAAGTAAGAGGTGTGGCAAAAGATATGAAAGCAGTAAATACTTTAGTTTTAGAAAATGATAAAGTTGTAGGTTACAATACCGATGGTCCTGGCTTTATGGAAGTTATAAAAGATTTTGATTATAAAAATCCTTTAATAATCGGAGCTGGTGGGACAGCTAGGGCAATTTCATATTTACTTAAAGCTGATATTGTAAATAGAAGTGAAGGAAGACTTAAGTTTTTCAAAGAAAAAGGATTCAATACTTATACTTGGGATAACTTTGAATTTAAAGATTATGATTTAATTATAAATACTACTTCAGCAGGTCTAAAAGATGATTCTCTTCCTATGCCAAAAGAGATGTTAGAAAAGATTTTAAAAAATGCAAAATATGCTGTTGATGTTGTATATGGTAAAGAGACTCCATTTTTAAAAATGGCAAAAAAGTATAATTTAATGACAAAAGATGGATTGTATTTATTAGTTTATCAGGGAATTTTGGCAATGGAATTATTTTTGGGAGAAAAATTAGATAAAAAAGAAATGGAAAAAATTTATTTTGAAATTCTTAAGGATTAGGTTCATTTAAAATTTCCATTTTTGCACCAAGTCCTTTAAATTTTTCTACGAAATTTTCATATCCTCTAAAAAGATGATAAATTCTATGAATATTTGTCTCTCCCTCAGCTATAAGACCAGCAAGTACTAAAGCAGAACTTGCTCTAAGATCTGTAGCCATAACATCGGCTCCTATTAATTTAGTAGGTCCAATTATTGTAGCTACTTTTCCATTGATAGAGATATTTGCTCCAAGTCTGTTAAGTTCTGGTACATGCATAAATCTATTTTCAAAAAGTCTCTCTTCAATTATACTCATACCTTCAGCTTGAGTGGCTATTGCCATAAATTGAGCTTGCATATCTGTAGGGAATCCAGGATATTCAGTAGTAATTATTTTTACAGGTTCTATTTTTTTAGCAGGAATTATTGTTAAAGTTTTTTTGTCTTCTTCAAAAGAGAATCCCATTTCTTTAAATTTAGTCAATATTCCTTCTAAATGCTCAGTAATTACATTTTTTAGTGTTATTTTAGAATTAGTAATTGCTCCTGCTGCTAAATATGTTCCAGCTTCTATTCTATCAGGGATAATTTCTTGTTTTTTGAATTTAAGTAATTCACCATCTGTTCCATAAATTGTTATTTCATCGCTTCCTATTCCTTCAATCTCAACTCCAGCATCTTTTAAAACTTCACAAAGTTGAACAACTTCTGGTTCTTTTGCAGCATTTATAATTTTGGTTTTTCCTTTTGCAAGACTTGCGGCCATTATAATATTTTCTGTTCCTGTTACTGTTATTTTATCAAATACGATATCACTCCCTTTTAATTTTCCTTTTGCATGAATATATCCTTGTTCTATTGTGATTTCAGCTCCCATTAATTTAAGAGCTTTAAGATGTAAATCTACAGGTCTAGCTCCTATGGCACATCCCCCAGGTAAACTTACTTTACAATGTCCAAATCTAGCAAGTAGAGGTCCTAATACCAAAATTGAGGCTCTCATTGTTTTTACAATTTCATATATAGCAGTGGTATTTTTGATGGAAGAAGTATTTATTTTTAAAGAGTGATTTTCAAATTTAAATTCAGCTCCAAGATTATTTAAAAGTTTAAGTAGAGTTTTGACATCTGCAACTTCAGGAACATTTGTGAATTCAACTTCGTTTTTCGCAAGTATAGATGAAGCGATTAATGGTAAAGCAGCATTTTTAGCGCCGCTTATTGTTACTTCTCCTGTTAAATTTGGGGACTTAGTTATTTTTAAATATTTATACATCAAAACTCCTAAGAAGTTCAATCTCTTCTGCCCAAATATCTGGGTCAATTGTTTCAAGAATTAAAGGAATATTATCAATTCTTTTATCTTGTATAATGAATTTAAAAGCATCAATTCCAATTTCTCCTTTTCCTAAAGAGTGATGCCTATCAACACGAGATGCAAATTTAGCTTTTGAATCATTTATATGCATACCTTTAAGATATTTAAAACCAATTATTTCATCAAATTCTTTCATTGTAGCTTCATAAGCTTCTTTTGTGCGGATATCATAACCTGCAGCAAAAATATGAGCTGTGTCAATACATACTCCAATTCTTTCTTTATCATCTATTTTATCAATGATATATGCTAAATGTTCAAATTTATATCCAAGATTACTGCCTTGACCTGCAGTTGTTTCTATTACGAATATACAACTATCAGTCTCTTTTATAGCTTTATTAACACTATCACTGATTAAATCTAAACACTCTTCTTCACTTATTTTTCTTAAATGACTTCCTGGATGAAAATTTAAATATTTTAATCCTAAAATTTCTACTCTTTTTGCTTCATCTATAAAAGATTTTAAAGATTTTTCTCTTTTTTCGGTTTCTGGATGTCCTAGATTTATCAAATAGCTATCATGAGGAAGAATTGCATCTGCACTAAATCCATGTTCAGCCATATATTCTTTAAATTTTAAAATATTTTTTTCACTTAAAGGTTTAGCAAACCATTGTCTTTGATTTTTTGTAAAAAGTGCAAAACCATTTGCACCTATTTTAACTGCATTTTTAACAGCATTTTCAACTCCACCTGCTGCACTAACATGTGCCCCTATATATTTCAATACAGATCCTTTATACTAATTTTGGCCATTTAAGTGTTCCATTTGGATTAGCAACCATATGAATATGTAAGTGAAATACTTCTTGACCAGCACCTTTTCCGTTATTTGTAATAAGTCTATAATCGCTTATTCCTAATTTTTTTGCTGTATCTTTTATAAATGAGGCCATTTCGTTAAATATCTCATTTGGAGTATTATCAAATTTTTCATAATGTTCTTTTGGAATAATTAAGATATGAATTGGTGCTATTGGATTTATATCATGAAAAGCTAAGAATTTTTCATTTTCATTTACTTTTTTACTAGGAATTTCACCTTTTACTATTTTACAGAAAATACATTCCATCTTATCTCCTTTTTTAAGGAATTATATCAAAAGCTATGTTATTTATATTTTGAAAAAGAGAATTAATTTTGGTATTATTTTCAAAAATTTTAAGGAGTTTTGGTGGATTTAGACCAAATTAAAAAAGCTGCTTCTCTTGAAGAGCTGGAAAAAATAAGAATATCACTTCTTGGAAAAAATGGAATTATTACTCAAAAATTTAAAGAGCTTAAAAATTTAAGTGCAGAAGAGAAGAAAAAAGTTGCAAAAGAATTAAATGAATTAAAAGAGAAAGCTATAAAATTAATAGCTGAAAAAAAAGAAGCTTTAGAAGAAGAGATTTTAAATCAAAAATTAAAACTAGAAAGAATTGATGTTACTCTTTTTAATCCAAAACCTACAGGTGCAATTCATCCAATTACAGATACTATGAATAAAATTATTGATTTTTTTACAAAATTAAATTTTTCAGTAGAAGTTGGGCCTCTTGTAGAAGATGATTTTCACAATTTTGAAGCACTCAATCTTCCAAAATATCATCCAGCACGTGATATGCAAGATACTTTTTATTTTAAAGATGGAAGCTTACTTAGAACTCATACATCTCCTGTACAAATTAGAACAATGCTTAAACAAAAACCTCCAATTAGAATGATAAGTCCAGGAGCGGTGTTTAGAAGAGATTATGACTTAACTCATACTCCTATGTTTCATCAAGTAGAAGGACTAGTGGTAGATGAAAAAGGTAAAGTTAGTTTTGCAAATTTAAAATTTATACTTGAGAGTTTCTTAATTCATATGTTTGGGGATGTAAAGGTAAGATTTAGACCAAGCTTTTTTCCTTTTACAGAACCAAGTGCAGAAGTTGATATAAGCTGTATATTTTGTGAAGGAAAAGGATGTAGGGTTTGTTCTCAAACAGGATGGCTTGAAGTGCTTGGATGTGGAGTTGTTGATCCTAATGTATTTAGAGCAGTTGGATATGAAAATGTGAGTGGATATGCATTTGGACTTGGAGTAGAAAGGTTTGCAATGCTTCTAAATAGAATAAATGATTTAAGAAGTATGTATGAAGGAGATATAAGACTTATGGAGCAGTTTAAATGATAGTGACAAGAAAATGGTTAGAGGAATTTATTGATTTAGATGGAATTTCTACACAAGAAATTATTGATACTTTGAATAGAATAGGTCAAGAAGTTGAAGGTTATAAAAAAATAGAAATTCCTCAAAATGTAGTAGTTGGAGAAGTTATTGAATGTACTAAGCATCCAAATGCAGATAAACTTAATTTATGTAAAGTAAATGTAGGAGATGAAGAGCTTCAAATAATTTGTGGTGCAAAAAATGTAGCTGCAGGACAAAAAGTAGCAGTAGCAAAAATTGGAGCAGTTTTGCCAGAACTTAAAATAAAAAAAGCAAAACTTAGAGGTATTGAATCATTTGGGATGATTTGTGCGGCTAGAGAGCTTGGACTTCCTGATTTCCATGAAGGTATAATGGTTTTAGATGATTCTTTAGGCGAATTAAAAATAGGTGAATATTTAGGGAACTATTTAAATGATGAGGTTATTGAACTTGGAGTTACGGCAAATAGAGGAGATTGTTTTAGCGTTTATGGAATAGCTAGAGAACTTAGTGCTGGTCTTAATAAGCCTTTAAAATCTTTAGAGTTTAAATATGAAGAGATACAAGAAGGTATTGGTAGAATTGTTAATATTGAAAAAAATAATATAAAAAAATCTTCTCATCTTTTAAGAGCTATAGAGGGAGAAGTTATTGTTCCATTAAAAATAAATTACAGACTTGCTTTAGTTGAAGAAGATGCAAAAAACAAAATAGATAAATTTATAAAATATGCAATGCATGCAACAGGAGTACTTCTTACTCCTATGAATATATGCAATATTGAATTAGAGAATGAAAATGGAGTAGATATAATTAAATGTTTTGGAAGATATTATGTAGGTATTAAAAATGAAATAAATGTAGAAGAAAATGGTAAATATTTAATTGATGCAAATTATATTGATCCAAAATATGTAAGTGAAATTGTGTTTTTAAATGGATTAAAAACAGATGAGTATTTTTTTAGAGCAAGTAGGGGAAGTAATCCAGATTTAAAATTTGGAATGGATTATTTTCTTAATGAAATAAATCTTCAAGTTTATAGTGGAGATATTGATTTATCTATTGAATTGAAACAAAAAATAATAAATATAAATATAAAAGAAGTTCAAGAAATTATAGGATTTGAAATAGATGAAAAAAGTATTGTAGAAACTCTTAAAAAATTGGGATTTGAAATAAAATCTATTACTGATGATTCTATAAAAGTAGCTATTCCTGTATTCAGACATGATATTGAAAATTTACAAGATATTACAGAAGAGATTTTAAGAATATATGGAATTGATAATATTCCTAGCAAGCCTTTAAATTTTGAGGAAAAAAATAGAATAAATGATGTAATAAGAAAAATTGATTTTATGAATGAATTAAGATTAAAATCAATTGCAAATGGATTTTATGAAGTGATTCACTTTATATTTGAGGATAAAGATAGACTTAGAAAATATGGATTTGAAGTTGTAGATGATAATTTGGATTTAATAAATCCTATTATTAAAGAATTAGATACACTTCGTTCAACACTTTTGTTGCAGTTATTGGATGATATTAGATACAACAAGGCAAATGATTATAAAAGAATTTATTTATTTAGTTTGGGTAGTGTGTATAATAAACATAGAGAAGAGTTTCAAAGTTTAGCATTTGTAATGAATGGATTTAGCGATTATGAAAATCCTATTAATCATGGAAAACCTAAAAAAGTTGAATTTAAAGATATTATTGATAAATTGTCCCAAATTATTGGTGATATTTCATTAAGAGAAGGTAAACATCCAATTGCACATCCATATCAATGTGCTAAAATTTTAAAAGATAATGAAGAAATAGGAATAGTTGCTAAAGTGCATCCAAAAATAGCAAAAGATTTTGATATTGATGATACTTATTTTGCAGAAATTAATCTTAATAAATTAAACAAAAAAGTAAAACAAGCAAAAGAGATAAATAGATTTCAAAAAGTAACAAGAGACTTAAGTTTAGTTGTTGATAAAGAGATGAATTATAAAGAAATTTATGATATTATTAAAAATCTAAATATTGAAGAGCTTAAAGAGTTTTATCCAATAGATATTTTTGATTTGGGAGAGAAAAATTCTTTAACCGTAAGATTTAAACTTCAAGGTAATAAAACTTTACAAGAAAAAGAAATAAATGATATAATGGAAAAAATTTTAAAAGCGTTAGAAGAAAAAGGAATAAGGCTTAGATGATACTTAAAGTTTTAAAAGGTAAAAGATTTAAAGAAGAATTTGTGGTAGATGCAGATAAGTCTATTTCGCACAGATGTGCGATTTTTTCACTGCTTAGTGAAGGTGAGAATAAAATAAAAAACTATTTAAAAGCAGAAGATACTCTCAATTCTTTAGAAATAGCTAAAAAATTAGGAGCTGAGGTTAGAGAAGAAAATAATGAAATAATTATAAAAGCTCCTGAAAAAATAAAAGAGCCTGATGATGTATTATATTGTGGGAATAGCGGAACTACAATTAGAATTTATATGGGACTTTTAGCAAGTAATGAAGGATTTTATGTATTAACAGGAGATGAATATTTAAGAAGACGTCCTATGAAAAGAGTTATAAATCCTTTAAAAAATATAGGAGCAAATATTGATGCTAGAGATAATGGAAACCTTGCTCCTATTGCTATAAGAGGAAATAAACTTAAAAATTTTAATTATGAAAGCCCAATAGCTTCGGCTCAGGTCAAATCAGCTCTTATTTTAGCAGCTCTTTATGCAAATAAACCTTCAATTTATAAAGAACCTTTTTTAAGTAGGGACCATACAGAGAGAATGTTAAAAGGAATGGGTGCTAAAATAGATCAAAAAATCAATGAAAATAATGAATGTGAAATAGAGATTTTTCCGTTGGAAAACAAATTATCTCCTTTAAATATTACGGTTCCAAACGATCCAAGTTCTGCTTTTTTCTTTGCAGTTGCGGCTGCCATTACAAATTCACAAGCTATAATTAAAAATGTTACATTAAATCCTACTAGAATTGAAGCTTATAGAATTTTGGAAAAAATGGGAGCTGAAATTAAATATATTCTTAAAGAAGATAAATATGAACCAATAGGAGATATTGAAATAAAAGGGAAAGAATTAAAGGGAGTTGAAGTTACTCAAAACATTCCATGGCTTATAGATGAACTTCCAGCTCTTAGTATTGCAATGGCTGTAGCTGATGGAAAAAGTATAGTGAGAAATGCAAAAGAACTTAGAGTTAAAGAATCTGATAGAATTAAAGCTGTAGTTGAAAATCTTAAAAGATGTGGAATTGAAGCAAAAGAACTTGAAGATGGATATGAAATAATAGGAGGAAAAGTTAAAGAAGCTAAGATTGATTCTTTTGGTGATCATAGGATAGCTATGAGTTTTGCTATTTTGGGACTTTTAGCTCCTATGGAAATAGAAAAAGCAGAAAGCATTTATACTTCTTTTCCTAATTTTTTTAATCTTTTTAAAAAAATAGCTGATTATAGGATAATAGATGCTAATTAAAAAAGCAAAAAGTTATGGTTTTTGTTTTGGTGTAAAAAGAGCAGTTGAAATAGCAGAAAATTCAAAAAATGCTGTAACTCTTGGTCCTTTAATTCATAATCCTCTTGAGATTGATAGACTTGCAAAAAATTATAATGTTAAATATGTTAATTCAATTGAAGAAATTGATAAAAATATAAAAAGAATTATAGTTAGAACTCATGGTATTCCAAAGAATAAACTTGAAGATCTTAAAAAAAGAGATGTAGAAGTAATAGATGCGACTTGTCCTTTTGTCAAAAAACCTCAAGAAATTGTAGAAGAGATGAGTAAGCTTGGATATGATATAGTTATTTTTGGAGATAAAAATCATCCAGAAATTCAAGGAGTTATGAGCTATAGTGTTCATGATAGAGTTTATGTAGTTTTGGATGTTGATGAGCTTAAAAATATTAAACTTAAAGATAAAATAGCTACTGTAGCTCAAACAACAAGAAAAGTAGATGAGTATTTAAAAATTATTGATTATCTAGTAAGAAATCATAAAGAAGTAAGAGTATTTAATACTATTTGCAATGCTACATTTGAAAATCAAGATGCTGTAAGAGAACTTTCAAAAGAAGCGGATATAATGATTATTGTAGGAGGAAAAAACTCTTCAAATACTAAACAACTTTTTAATATTGCAAGAGAAAATAGTGAAGCTTATCTTGTTGAAAGTGAAGATGAAATAAAAAAAGAGTGGTTTGAAAATAAAAA
>JALVUH010000195.1 GCA_027035735.1 Nautiliaceae bacterium | reverse complement strand
AAATAATAGCTACATTTTCACTTAAAAATAGTTCTTTAACATATTCATCAATCCATACAGCTCCATTTTCTGCAACACCTAAAAGGGCTTTTGTCTTATACCAATTTTCTGGAATCTCTTCTAAAATCTCTCCTCCAGCTTTTTTTAGATTTTCTATAAATTTTTCTAAATTTTTCATATCAATAATCCTTTCTTTACTAAATAAATTCAACAAAAAAGCAAATTTTTTGACGCTCATAAAAGCTAAAAAGCATTAACTCACTATGCTCAAACAAAATGCTTTTTTAAACGCTTTTATTCGCTAAAATTTGCAATTGTTTCATTTATTTAGTAAATTCAGTTTTATTTTATAAACCTCTCTTTTGGAATAAGAGGCAAGGCTTTATATTTACTCCATTCTCTCAACACCATTTCAAGCAATGGTTTTGGAGTTAATCTAATAATTTTGCTAAATAATTTAAACATAGTAGCTGAGTGCATTGACTTTTCAGCAAATTTAATTATTATATTTTCATTTGTGACATATTTTCTCATTTCTCTAAGTTGTTTTGAAAAAGGGATTTTAACAGGACAGACCATTTCACAACTATCACACAAAGTGCAAGCAAATGGCAAATCTTTATATTCTTCTTTATCAACGAGTGGAGCTAGCAAACTTCCAATAGGTCCTGGGATTATATACCTATAACTATGTCCTCCGCTTCTTCTAAATACCGGACAAGTTGTAAGACAAGCTGAGCATCTGATACATTTTAGTGTCTCTTTGAATTGAGTATTTAGTCTATCAAACCTTCCATTATCAACTAAAATAATAACTCTTTTACCATTTTCTTTTTTTCCAAAGATAGTAGAATAGGTAGTAATTGCTTGACCGGTTGCATTTCTAGCAAGTATTCTTAAAAAAACTCCTAAATCTTTCATATTAGGAACTATTTTTTCAATTCCAACACTTATTATATGAAGAGGTGGTAGTATTGCTCCAAGGTCTGCATTTCCTTCATTAGTACATACTACTGCATATCCTTTTTCAGCTACTAAAAAATTTGCACCACTTATCCCTGCATCTGCACTTAAAAACTCTTCTCTTAAAAGCTTTCGCATTTTTCTAGTTAGATAAGTTGGGTCTGTGTTACTCTCACCTAGAATCTCAGCTACATCTTCTTTTGTAGTGTGGATTGCTGGTAGGACTATATGAGATGGTTTTTCACCTCTAAGTTGAACTATCCTCTCACCTAAATCTGTATCAATAACTTTAATGCCGTTTTTTTCTAAAAATTCATTAAGCCCGCATTCTTCTGTAAGCATAGATTTTGATTTTACGACCTTTTTGGCATTTATTTCTTTAAGTAGATTTAAAACAATTTCATTATGCTCTTTAGCATCTTTAGCAAAATAAACTTCAATACCTTCTTTTTTTGCATTTTTTATAAATTCATCAACTAACTCTTTTAAATTTTCTATTACATAATCTTTAATTTCACTTGCTTTAGTTCTTAAAATCTCCCATTCTTTAACTTCTTTTATAGCTTTATCTCTTTTTTGCCTTATAGCCCATAAGGCTTTATCGTGTCTAGGACCTTGTTTTTTGTAAAATTTAATAGCTAACTCATAATGTTTCATTAGCTTCCCTTAAAATAGTTGCAATATGCTTAAACTCAGCTTTTATATTCTCTTTTTCAGCTACTCCTTTTAAATGCATAAGACAACTCATATCAACGCCTGTAATAATTGGAATATCTTTAATATCTTTTAGATTATCTTCATTTAACAAATCATCTAATTTACTTTTTCCCATTACATAGCTTATAAAGCCTTCTTTTACACTAAAAACTCCTCCAAATCCACAACATTCATCTCTTCTGGCTTCTAAAACCCTGCATCCTAAAACATTTTTTACTTTATTAAAATATGGGATATTAAGTTCACTTGGTGCTGCTTCAAGTAGCATTCTTAAACTATGACAGGAGTTATGAAGTATTACAGGCTGGTGATTTTTAGCTAAGTTTCTAATTTGTAAAATATCATGTAAAAATTCAACTAACTCAAAAGTTTTATTACTTACACTTAAATTTGCTTCTCTTATTGTTGCTACACAACTACTAGATGGAGCTACAATATAATCATATTTTTTAAAAATTTCTTCAAAATTTTGAGGCAAAGAGCTTTCATATCCACTATTTAAAAAAGGCTGACCACAACAAGTTTGATTTCTTGGAATCTCTAAATTCACTCCTAGGTTTCTAAGTAGAATAGTTGTATCTCTTGCAACTTCTGGGAAAAGTTCATTTATATAACAAGGTACAAATAATCCAACTTTCATTATATTTCCATCATATTTTTTACTACTTTATAAACAACATAATAAACAATTGTGCTAACTATCAAAGAGGTAATAAAATTCATTTTAACTATTTCATCAGGCAAAAAACTTGCACCTAAAGCAATTATAAAAGGAACTAATCTCATTTTTTTTCCTTTTTTGTATAATTTTATCAAAAAGGTAATTAATGAAAAAAGAGACTCTAAAGGAGCTTGGTAAATTACATTTTGATATTTCAAAAATTATAATAGCTTTGATAATTATAGGTGGATTTTTTAAAAATGAAAAGGCTTATGAAGATATTATAATTCCTTCAATTTTTGTTACAATAGGTTTAATTATAGTAGGAACTTTACTAATTAATAAAGGAGCAAAAGATGATTGTGAGTAAATTAATTTTAATTTTTGGTGGTATTGTAATAGCAATAGGGATAGGTGCTTTAATTATAGATTATATTCAAAAATTAAATCATGAAAAGTAAAGTAGGAATAGTAGTAGCTTATTTTAAAGAAGCTAAACCTTTAATTAATTATTTTAATTTAAAAAAAAGTAATGAAAAATTTAGCATATATGAAAATAAAAAAATATCTTTAATTATCTCAAATCAAGGCAAAATAAATTCTGCTATTGCTACAACTTATCTTTTATCTACTCGCAAAATTTCACATATTATAAATTTTGGAATAGCTGGAAGTAGTGAGTACAAAATAGGGGAGATTTTTTTAGTAAATAAAATTAATAATAAATATTTTCCTGATATTCTAGTGCCTCATGAATTTAGAGAAAGTGAGATAATTTGTTTTGATGAGGTTGTAACTAGTGGGAGATATAAATTAGTAGATATGGAGAGTGAGGGATTTTTTTTAAGTGCTATAAAATTTTTAAAATCTCATCAAATTCATTTGATAAAGGTTGTTAGTGATAATTTAGTTTGTTTTAAACCAACTGATGAATTTATGAATAATTTAATAATTCCTCATTTAGAAAAGATTAAAAATTATATAAATTCGCTAGAAGAGAAAAATGAAATAGACTTAGAGTTAGTAGAATATTTAGCAAAAAAATATGACTTATCTTTTTCTCAAAAACAGCAGTTAAAAGATAGAGTTATCTATTATATGCTTAATAATATACCTCTTCCAAAAATAGATTTTGATAAAACAAATCGTAAAAATGATTTTAGGAGAATAATGAATGAACTTAAGATTTAATCATATTTATGTTGAGAGAAGAGTTTTAGATGATAGCTATGTAAAAGAGATTTTAGAAAAATTCCCTAAAGCCCATATTATTGAAATAAATCATTATAAAGATAGGTTTA
>JALVUH010000194.1 GCA_027035735.1 Nautiliaceae bacterium | reverse complement strand
TTCATCCATTCATCCAAATCATATTGAACTCTACTAATTGGTAAAAGTTTATCAGTCCCTTTAATTCTCATCATTTGATGTTCAAATGGTTCTCTAATATCAATAAGTTTAAAATTAACAAGCCCTTTTTCACGAGCTTTAAGTAATATTTCAAGCTCTTCACCCAAAATTTGGTCTTTTTCTAAAATATTTTCAAGTTCAGAGACACTTAGTCCTTCTATTTCTTTATGCTCATGAGAATGAGTTTTTTTATAATTATTTGCATACTCAGGCGAACAAAAAATTCCACAATGACAAACTCCATCTTCAGGAATCTCTTTTTCAATTGCAGGTTTACAAGGACAAATTCTATTATCACTACTTACATATTTGCCATCTCTCTCTTCTACTACAAAGCATGGACAAAATCTTTTTCCATATAAAATTTTATTATTGGTAAGTCCTTTTAATACTCTATCAACAACCTCTTCATCAGGATTAAATGTCCATCCAAATTGTTCACAAACTTTATTTGCAAATTTTTCTGTCTTAATAAATTCTTGTTGAAATTCCGCAGAGTTTATATCAACTGTTTTCATCAAAGACCTTTTTCTTTTTTTATTTCTTCACATTTTTCTGGATTACAAAAAATCCCACAATGACAACAACCTTCAGCCACTTCATGGTCTATTGCAGGTTTACATGGACAAATTCTATCATCTTTATCTCCCATAGGAATAAAACATGGACAATATCTCTTACCATACATTAATTTATTTCTTGTAAGACCCATTACAATTGCATCATATACTTCTTTATCAGGATTTAAACACCAATTAAATTGTTTTACTACTTTTTCAACAAATTTTTTTGTTTTTTCTTCTTCTTTTTTGAATTCCTCAGAATTCATATCAATATCTGTTCTTTTAGGTTGTAACATTTTAACTCCTTTTTTTATTTCATTTTATCAAAGCATAAGCAAAAAGTCAAAAAAAGATAAAATTTATCTTTATTGATTAAATTTTAATCAATAAAACTCATTAAAATTTTTCTAACTTAGATAAAATTTCATCAATAAAACCTAAAGGAGTGCAAATGAAAAAAATTGAAGCTATTATTAAACCTTTTAAACTTGATGAAGTTAAAGAAGCATTAATTGAAGCAGGAATTACAGGAATTACTGTTAGTGAAGTAAAAGGTCATGGAAGACAACAAGGTCATACTGAACTTTATAGAGGAGCTGAATATGTTGTAGATTTTTTACCAAAAATAAAACTTGAAATTTTTGTAAATGATGAATTTGTAGATGTTACTGTAAATACAATTTTAGAACATGCAAGAACAGGAAAAATTGGCGATGGTAAAATTTTTATATTACCTGTAGAAGAAGCTATAAGAATAAGAACAGGCGAAAGGGGAAGCGATGCTGTTTAGAATTTTAGCATTACTTGGTATGGCAAATTTTTTATTTGCAGCAGATAAATTAAATACAGGTGATACAGCATGGATGCTAATATCAACTGCTCTTGTTTTATTTATGACTCCAGCAGGTCTTGCAATGTTTTATACTGGAATGACAAGAGCTAAAAATGCTGTTAATACTTCTGCAATGGTAGTAGGAGCATTTGTAATAGGTTTTTCTGCATGGATAATTGCAGGATATTCACTTGCATTTAGCAGTGGAAATGGATTTATTGGAGGACTTAGCAATATCTTATTACATGGAATTTCTTGGAAAGAGCTTAGCGGAACATATCCAACTTATGTATTTGTAGCATTCCAAGGAATGTTTGCCGCTATTACTATCGCAATTGCAGCAGGAAGTGCAATTGAGAGAATGAAATATTCAACATGGCTAATATTTTCATTTTTATGGGTAATAATTGTATATGCTCCAATTGCTCATATGATTTGGGGTGGTGGATTTTTAATGGATAGAGGTGCACTTGATTTCGCAGGTGGAACAGTTGTTCATATGAATGGAGGTCTTGCAGGATTAGTACTTGCAATTTTACTTGGAAAAAGAAAAGGATATGGAAAAATAGCTTTTAAACCTATGAGTGTTATGCTAACAAGCCTTGGAGCTGCAATTTTATGGTTTGGTTGGTTTGGATTTAATGCAGGTAGTGCATTTGGAGCTAATAAAATTGCAGGTCTTGCACTATTAACAACAGCTTTTGCACCAGCAATTGCAGCTATTACTTGGATTATTTTAGAATATATCGTTTATAAAAAAATGACTCTACTTGGACTAGCTTCTGGTATTGTAGCAGGTCTTGTTGGAATTACTCCAGCAGCTGGATTTGTAGATATGATAGGTTCAATTATTATTGGGCTTGGTTCAAGTATTATAGCATTCTGGGGAGTTGTATGGCTTAAGAAAAAATTTGGTTATGATGATGCTCTTGATGCATTTGGAGTGCATTTCTTAGCAGGACTTTATGGTGCTTTGGCTGTAGCTTTCTTGGCAGTAAAAGACCCTGATTTATTGTGGGATTCTCCTCTAAAAGCTACAGGAAGCAGAATGGCTCAATTTTTAGTACAACTTGAAAGTGTTGTAATAGTTGGAATTTATACAGCAGTTGCTACAGCAATTGTATATTTTATATCTGCTCTAATTACAAAAGGTGCAAGAGTAGATGAAGAAACAGAAACAGAAGGACTTGATGAAGCAATTCATGGAGAAAGAGCTATTAATCTTTAATCTTTCTCCTTTTATGATATAATTGCTATCAAAAAGGTGTAAATGTTTTTAGCAAAATCAATCTATCTTCAAAAGATCAAAAATATTGCCGATATGGCAAGAGAATTAAATTTAAATGTATATATATGGGGTGAAAAAGGAGTTGGCAAAAGTTTTTTAGCAAAATATATATCTCCTACTGCATTAATAAATCCTACCATTTCAACTATAAATCCTATAATTATTGAAGATTTTGATAATTTATCAAACCTACCTAAAAATCCCTCTTTATTAATAGCTACAGGATCAAAACCTCTTGATAAAACAATTTTTAATAAATATTTTGATTTAGATATTGAACTTAAACCTTTAAAAGAACATCCAGAAGATATCAAATACTTTATTGAATACTTTTTAGCACAAGCTAAAAAAGAATTAAAAATTGAAAAAAATATAGAGATAAAAAATCCAGATATAAGTGAAAATTTAAATTCTTTAAAAAGACAAATTTATAAACATTTATTATTTGATAATGATAAAGAATCTATCCTAAAAGAGCTTGAAAATTATTACTTAAAAGAACATCTTACATATGAAGAAGAATTAAAAGATTTTGAAAAAACATTATTTAGAGCAATGAAAAAAAAATATAAATCAAAACTTAAAATATCAGAACATCTTAAAATAAATAGAGTCACCCTAACAAAAAAAATGAAAGGTTTAGATGTTTGAATTTTTCATAGAATATGACATTAATCCTGTAATATTTTTTGATAATAAAGGAAATGTTAAATATTGCAATCAAGAAGCTGAAATATTTTTATCTTATGTAAATATAAAGGATATTTATAACTTTGTAATTCAAAATGCTCCTACAAATAATAATTTTGTAACTCAATTTCAAGAGATTAAATTTTTAGAATTTAAATTTAAAGGTTTTTCCATCGGATATAAAAATGATGAATTAATAGGAGTTAGATTTTTTATAAATACCGAAAAAAACAATATT
>JALVUH010000193.1 GCA_027035735.1 Nautiliaceae bacterium | reverse complement strand
TTTGCAAACAGAGTAAAAGGGCTTCTTGATATCCTCGGATATAAAAATGTTTATGTTTTGGCTGATGATATCAAATACCTAATCGAAGCTCACAAAGCTCATACAGAAGGATAATTCCTTCTTTTTTATTTTCTTCAACATTAAAGTATCAAAGGATAAATAAAAAGAGCAAAAATTTTCTATATTTATTTTTTTATATGGCATACAATGCTAAAAAAAGGCATTGTATGAAAACATCTTTACTTTTAATTTTAGCAATGACGGCATGGGGCAGTAACTGGGTTAGCGCTAAAATTTTAATGAATTATTTCAGTGCGGGTGAACTTATTTTTTGGAGATTTTTAATAGCTTCTTTAACTCTTTTGATTGTACTTGTGATTTTTAAAATATCACTTAAACTCTCTTTTAAAAATATTTTTATATCTATACTAAGTGCAGTTTTTTTAAGTTTGTATAATCTCTTTTTCTTTTTGGGAGATCATTTTGCAAGTGCCGCTCTTGGAGGAGTTTTGGTAACAACTCTTAATCCTATAGTGACATTTTTAATTATTGCGTTTTTAAATAAAAAAATTCTAAGTAAAAAAGAGGCTTTTGCACTGTTTTTAGGAGTTATCGGGTCAATTCTTATAATCAAAATATGGCAATTTGATTTGACTTTAAATAAAGGTATTCTTTTTTTTATTTTAGCGGCATTAACTTGGCCTGTTTTAACACTTATAAGCTCAAACATTAAAAAAGAAAATTCGTTAACTTTTAGTTTTTATATGTTTTTATTTACTTCTGTTATTACATATTTTTTTATTTCTAAAATTTCTTTGCCTTCATTTGATTTTAAAATTTATTTTAATCTTTTTGCTTTGAGTGTATTTGGGACTTCTTTTGCAACGGCAGCTTATTTTTTTGGAAGTAGTGTTCTTGGTGGAAAAAAAGCAAGTGCTTATATTTTTATAGTGCCGCTAACATCGGTTTTATTTGCTGTTTTGTTTTTAAAAGAAAAAATTGATATATTTATGATTATAGGTGGAATTATTAGTATAATAGGTGTATATATTTTAAATGGATTTGAAATTAATTTAAGGAAATTTTTTAATGAAAGATAAAATTTGGGTGGTTTTTGGAGAATTTCATAATGCAGGGATAACTCCTCACTTTCACGAAACTTTTAGCATAGGTGTTTTTACAAAAGGCGGATGTAGATATAAAATAGGCAAGAAAGAAGAAATTGTAAGAAGTGGTGAAATTAGAATAATTGCTCCATTTGAATTACATCAAACTTTTGAAGGAAGATGGGAGTATCTTCATTTTGATATTGAAAGTACTTTTTTACTTAAATGTATTACGGATATTAAACAAGAAGAGTTTAAAGAATTTTCTTTAAATGATAAATTTAAAAATGAATTATTAAAAAAGAATGCCTTTGATTTATATAAAGCTATAAAATTTGATAGTTTGTTTTTTGAAGAGGCTTTTTTAAATTTTGCAAAAGGTATTTATATAAATTTTGATAAAGAATGTAATTTGGAATATCAAAAAACCACTCTTTCAAAAGCAATAGAATATATCTATGCAAATTACTCTGATACGAATCTGAGTGTTGAAAAAATTGCAAAGAAACTTAATTTATCGGTCTATTATTTTGTAAGAAGTTTTAAAAAACATTTTGGTGTAACGCCTCATCGTTTTATATTAAGTCTTAGAGTTGAAAAAGCTAAACAGATGATTTTAAAAACGGATGAAAGTTTTGCTCTTATTGCGAAATTATGCGGATTTAGCGATCAGTCGCATATGATAAGGGTATTTAAAAAAATACTGGGCTATAAGCCCGGTATTTTAAGGAATTAGTGTTTGCCTCTTACATAACCTTCAATAATAAATCTTAGAGCGTTTAATTTAATAAATCCTTCAGCATCTTTTTGATTATAAACACTATCTTCTTCAAATGTAGCAAATTCTGGGCTAAATAGTGATTTTGGAGATTTTCTACCAACTACGCTTACATTTCCTTTATATAGTTTAAGTCTCACAGTTCCTTCACAGTTTTCTTGAGTTTTGTTTATAAGTTCTTGAAGTGCTTTTCTCTCTGGAGAAAACCAAAATCCATTGTAAATAAGCTCAGCATATTTTGGCATTATTTCATCTTTAAGATGAGCCTCTCCCTTATCAAGAGTAATACTTTCAATTGCTCTGTGAGCTTTAAGTAAAATTGTTCCACCAGGTGTTTCATAACAACCTCTAGATTTCATTCCTACAAATCTATTTTCTACTATATCAATTCTTCCGATACCGTGTTTTTTACCATATTCATTTAGTGTTTCAAGAATTTGAGCAGGTGTCATTCTGCTGCCGTTAATTGCTACCGCATCACCTTTTTCAAAATCAATTTCTATATATTCTGGCTTATCTGGAGCTTTTTCTGGTGCTACTGTCCATCTCCACATATCTTCTTCTGGTTCTGCCCAAGGGTCTTCTAAAATCCCGCCCTCATAAGAGATATGAAGCAGGTTTGCATCCATTGAGTAAGGTGATTTTTTACCGTGTTTTTGAATTGGAATTCCGTGTTTTTCAGCGTAAGCCAATAGTTTTTCTCTAGAATTTAAATCCCACTCTCTCCAAGGTGCAATTACTTTAATATCTGGTTTTAGAGCATAGTAAGCTAACTCAAATCTAACTTGGTCATTTCCTTTTCCTGTAGCTCCGTGTGCTACTGCCTCAGCTCCAACTTGTTTGGCAATTTCTATTTGTCTTTTAGCAATTAAAGGTCTTGCAATTGATGTTCCAAGTAGATATTCACCTTCATAAATTGCATTTGCTCTAAACATAGGAAATACATAATCTCTTACAAATTCTTCTCTTAAATCTTCAATAAAGATATTTTCAGGTTTTACTCCAAGTTTGAGTGCTTTTTCTCTTGCTTCTTCTACTTCTTCACCTTGTCCTATATCAGCTGTAAAAGTTACAACTTCTGCGTTGTATTTATCTTGAAGCCATTTTAAAATTACACTTGTATCAAGTCCACCGCTATAAGCTAAAACTACTTTCATACAAATCCTTTTTTATTGCAATTATAGTATAATTTTGAAAAAAAGGGATTTAGTGAGGATTGATAAATTTTTAAATAGTGTAAATATAGTAAAAAGACGCTCAATAGCAGATGAAATGTGCAAAGAAGGAGTAGTCTTTATAAATGGGAAAAAAGCAAAACCAAGTAAAGATGTAAAGGTTGGAGATATTATTGAAATTCATTATTTAAGCGGAGTTAAAAAATTTGAAGTTTTACAAATTCCTCAGACTAAAACAATTCCTAAAAGTAAAAAAAGTGAATATGTAAAGGAGCTTTAATGAGATGGTCTAGATTTTTTTTGTATACAAAAAAAGAAGCACCAAAAGATGCAGTAACTCCAAGCCATATCTATTTAGTTAGAGGTGGATATATTAAACAGGTTGCGGCCGGAATATATGATTTTACGCCAATTGGGAAAATGGTTTTAGATAATATCCGTGAAATAATAAAAAAAGAGATGGATGAGGCTGGAGCTCAGGAAGTGATGTTAAGTTTTGTTACTCCATATGAATTATGGGAAGAGACAGGTAGGGCTAAAAAATATGGAGATGAACTTTTAAGAATTGAAGATAGAAAAGGTCAAAAATTTGTGCTTTCACCTACAAATGAAGAAAGTGT
>JALVUH010000192.1 GCA_027035735.1 Nautiliaceae bacterium | reverse complement strand
CAAAAGTCACCACTATTCATAATCTAAAAAGAAAAGCAAATTTTAATGTAAAAGATTATCTTTTTTATGATAGATATCAAAAAGTCTCTTTTATTGATTTAGTAACTGATGAGAGTTTTAATATGGAAAGTTTTAAAAAAAACAGCTTTAATGAATTTGCTAAATTTTATGAAAAAGAGTTTAGAAATGAAAATCTTAAATTTTGGTATGAAGATGATGAATTTAAAATAGTTAAAAATTTTAATATTGATAAAAAAATAGAATTTGAGATTGAATTAAGGGCAAAAGGTAAAATTTATGCAATGGAATTTAATTTCCATTTTGCAGAAGATATTTTAATAAATGGGATTGAATTTGAAGAAGAGCTTGAATTAAACGGCGATATTTTTGAAATTTTTGATAAATATAGCAAAAGAAAAATAACATTTAAATTTGATAAAGAAATGAGAGCACTTTTTACAAATCTTTATACCGTCTCTCAAAACGAAAAAGGATATTCCCTAACTCTTCAAGGAGTTAGTTTTGCTTTTTATAAAGAGTTTGATAATATGTTAAAAATAAACGGGAGCTTGGAAATTGAGTGAAATAAGATATGATTTAATCCACAATGAGTATGTAATAATTGCACCAGAGAGACTTCATAGACCAATAGAATTGGCTACTCCTGAGATTGAAATTCCTAAAAACTGCCCTTTTTGTCCGGGAAATGAAGATTTAACCACAAAAGAGATTTTTTCTATAAAAATTAATGGCAAATGGGTTACAAGAGTTGTGCCAAATCTATATAAAGCAGTGGCAATTGAGAGTGATTTTGATTTTGATACGGACGGTATGAATGAAAAATTTGGAGGATTTGGGGCACACGAGATAATAATTGATACTCCAAAACATAATGCTAATTTTAATACTTTAAGTGAAGAAGAAATTTTTTATTATTTAAAAACAATTAAAGAAAGAGTTACTGATTTAAAAAAAGATAAAAGAATAATTCAGCTTAATATCTTTAAAAACAAAGGAATAAAAGCCGGGGCTTCCCAACCTCATCCCCATACTCAAATTATTGGACTTCCAATAATTAGTAATTTTCAAAGAAATCTTTTTAAAAGAAGTTTTAATTTTTATAAAGAAAAAGGCAAAAGTTTATATGAAGAAGTTTTTTTGTTTGAGAGCAAAAATAAAAGAAAAATTTATGAGAGCAGAGAATTTTTAATATATGCACCTTTTGCTTCTGCTTTTGCATTTGAGAGTATAATTTTATCAAGAAATTACTCATCTATTGAATTTATGAGTGATGAGGTTTTAAAAGAACTTAGCATTAATATAAAATTTCTTTTTAATGCCCTAAATTTAGAGCTTGGAGATTTTAGTTTTAATATGCTTTTTTACCTGCCTCCTGTTAATAAAAATTTTGAAAATGAAGAGTATTTTGATGAAATAGATAATATTTTTAGGTTTTTTATAAGAGTTACTCCAAGAATTTATAATATTGCCGGATTTGAGCTTATGAGTAATTCTGCTATTAATCCTGTTGTGCCAGAAGAGGTGGCAAAGCTTTTAAGGGAAAAGATATGAATTTAGCGGTTGATATAGGGGGTACATTTTTAAGATATGATATTGGAGGAATTAAAAAAGTTAAAATAAAAAATATTGATATAGAAAAGTTTTTAAAAGATTTAATCAAAAAATATAATATTAAAAAAATTGCTATCTCTTTTGCCGGGCAGGTAAATAACGGAGAGATTCTTTCATCTCCAAATGCAAAAAAATTTAATCCAAAAAATTTAGGTATTCCTTATATTTTAGAAAATGACTTAAATTGTGCGGCGCTGGCTGAGAGTAATTATTTTAAAAGCAAGTTTTTAGTAGCTTTATATTCCGGCACAGGGCTTGGGAGCGGAATTATTGAAGAGGGAAAAATTGTAAGAGGGTATAAAAATTTAGCAGGAGAAATAGGGCATATTCCTTATAAAAAAGCTCCTTTTAAATGCGGATGTGGAAAAGATAACTGCATTGAGCTTTTTGCATCAGGAAGCGGTATTAAAAAGTGGGCTAAATTTTTAGGTTGTAATAGTGATTTAAAAACAACTTGCGAAGAGATTAAAAAAAACTATGAAGAAGCTCTTTTAGTAGCAGTTGCTACTTCTTTAACTCTTTTTAATCCAGAAATTTTGGTTTTAGGCGGAGGAGTTATTAAAAATAATCCATATTTATTGGATTTAGTAAAAGAAAATATTAAAAATTATGCTCCAAAATTTGCTATTTCTAAAATAGTTTTAAGTGAAATTGAAGATGCCTCTTTAAAGGGAGCAAAATTACTTTTAAAGGAAGAAAATGAAACTTAATATACTTTTTAGCTCATCAGAAATGGCACCTTTTGCAAAAACAGGAGGGCTTGGGGATGTAGCAAAAGCACTTCCTAAGGCTCTTAAAAAACTTGGTCATAATGTAAAAGTGGTGCTTCCAAGATATTACCAAATAGATAGAGCAAATTTGGAACATATCCCAGGAAGTATCGGTATTAATATGGGAAATGAAACACTTTGGGCTGGAATTTATAAAACTCAGTTTGAAGGGGTTGAAGTATATTTTATTGATTATGAGCTTTTTTTTGGAAGAAGCGGGCTTTATGATGAAGGAGGCTATGCTTACAGGGATAATGATAAAAGATTTATTTTTTTCTCAAAAGCGGCGCTTGAACTTGCTAAGTTTTTAAATTTTAAACCAGATATTGTCCATTCAAACGACTGGCATACAGCTACTCAGCCAATTTTACTTAATACTGTTTTAAGAGGGGATGAGTTTTTTAAAAATACAGCTTCTATATTTACAATTCATAATCTACAACACCAAGGATTTTTTGATAAAAGTGCTTTTAAATATTTAGGAATTGGCTGGGAGCATTTTAATCCTTTTGAAATGGAAGCACTTGGAGGGCTTAATTTATTAAAAGGGGCTATTTATCACGCAGACATTATTACAACTGTTTCACCTAAATATGCAAAAGAGATACAAACTCCTGAGTTTGGATTTGGATTGCATGAACATATAAAAGCTCATTCATATAAACTTTTTGGGATATTAAATGGAGTTGATTATGATGAATGGAATCCAAAAACAGATAAATTTATAGCAAAAAATTATGATGTTGATGATTTAAGCGGCAAAAAAGTTTGTAAAGAGGATTTGCAAAATATTTTTGGACTAGAAAAAAAAGATGTCCCGTTAATCGGATTTGTTGGAAGATTTGCTGAGCAAAAAGGAATTTCTCTTATAGCCTCAGCTATTGAAGGTTTATTGCATCTTGATGCTCAGTATGTTTTTTTAGGAACTGGTGAGAAGTGGGCTGAGAGATTTTTTAGCGATATAGCGGCAAAATATCCAAATTTTAAAGTTTACGTAGGTTTTTCAAATGAATTAGCTCACAAAATTGAAGCTGGGAGTGATTTGTTTTTAATGCCAAGTCTATTTGAGCCGTGTGGGCTTAATCAGATATATTCGCTAAGATATGGAACTTTGCCAATAGTAAGAGCCGTTGGTGGGCTTGATGATACTATTGAAAATTATAACCGAACTACAAAAGAAGGAAACGGATTTAAATTTTGGGATGCTACAAGAGATGCTCTTTATAATACGGTTAAATGGGCTGTGGATACTTTCAAATTTGATAAAGAAGGGATTAACAAAATGATAAATAGA
>JALVUH010000191.1 GCA_027035735.1 Nautiliaceae bacterium | reverse complement strand
GAAAAACATATAATCATCAATAGAATTAAACCAGAACTTGTTGAAAAAGGTGAAATGCTTGCTATTGATGATGTTTTAGATATTTTATCTTTGCCACTTATTGGGGTAGTGCCTGATGATGAAGACATTGTAAAATCAACAAATCTTGGAAAACCTATAGTATTAGATGAAAAATCAATGGTAGGAGAAGCTTTTAGAAGAATTGCTAAAAGAATTGAAGGTGAAGATGTCCCATTTTTAGATTTAAAAGCAAAAAAAGGATTTTTTAATAAGTTAAAAGGACTTTTCAAATGAGTTTTTTTGATATTTTCAAAAAGAAAAAAAGTAAAGATGTAGCAAAAGATAGACTTATGATGATGTTAGCATATGAAAGAGCAAACACTAAAATAGATAATCTTGATGAAATGAAAAAAGATTTAATAAATGTAGTCAAAAAATATCTAAATGTAAAAGATATTCATATTAAAACTTCTTCTAATCAAGATATTGAAACTTTAGAAGTGGAAATCCTTCTCCAAAAATGAAGAAAAAATCAAATAAAAAAAACAAAAAATCTAATTCAATATATAAATATATTATTTTTTCTCTTCTAACAATAATAATTGCATTATCTGCTTTTATTGGAGGATATATCTTAAACCAAAAACAATCTCAAAAAGAGATAAAAAAATATCAAAATACTTTAACTTTAATGCAACAAAAAATAAATCAACTCTCAAAAGAGATACAAAATCAAAAAATAAAAAAACAGACCATTTCATATAAAAATTCAGAAATAATAGACTTCTTACAAGCTACAAATAAAAAACAAAACATAAAACCAGCTCAAATCAATAAAAAAATTAACACCAAAAAACCAAAACTAGTAATAATTATAGATGATGTTGCATTTAGATATGAAGTTAACTTAATAAAATCAATTCCTTTAAAAATTACACCATCTTTTTTCCCTCCTACCAAAAATCATCCATTTACTGCTATTTATGCAAAATCTTTTAAAGATTATATGGTACATGTACCTATGCAAGCTATTAATTATCCACATCCAGAACCAAAAACATTATTAGTCACAGATAATTACGCAATAATAAAAAAAAGAATTGATACAATTAAAAAAGATTTTCCAAAAGCACATTTTATAAATAATCATACAGGAAGTAAATTTACTGCAAATCTTCAAGCAATGAATTATTTATTTATTGCTTTAAAAAAAGATCATTTAGGATTTGTTGATTCTATGACAACACCTTATTCAAAATCAAAAATTGTAGACAAAATTTATCATATACCTCTTTTTCAAAGAGATATATTTTTAGATAACATACAAAACCCAACATATATAAGAAATCAGTTAAAAAAAGCTATAGCAATAGCTAAAAAAAGAGGTTATGCAATAGCAATCGGACATCCTCATAAAATAACACTTGAAACATTAAAAAATTCAAAAAAACTTTTAAGTCAAGTTGATGTAATTTATATAGATGAGTTAGAAAAATATGCAAAAAATTAAAATTAATGAATTTGAACTTTTTTATAAAGGTAATTTAGAACTTTTAAAAAGAGAAAAAGTAGCAATAGTTGGAAGTAGAAAAGCTAGCAAATATACAAAAGAAACTACATTTTTACTTGCTAAAAAATTATCTAAAAAATTTGCTATTATTAGTGGAGGTGCATTAGGAGTAGATACAGAAGCTCACAAAGGAGCTTTTCCAAATACTATATTTGTATCACCTTCATCACTTGATATAATTTATCCAAAATCAAATGAAAACCTAATAAAAAATATATACAAAAATGCTTTAGCTCTTAGTGAATATGAAAAAAATTACAGACCTTATAAATATACATTCTTACAAAGAAATAGAATAATTGTAGCTTTGAGCGATTTTGTAATAATTGCTGAAGCAGAAATAAATAGTGGCAGTATGAGAAGTTTTGAATGGGCAAAAAAATATGAAAAAAAAGTATATATCCTGCCTCATAGAATAAATGAAAGTTCAGGCACAAGATACCTAGCATCTACCAATCAAGCAGAAGTTATATGGGATATTGATGAATTTTGCAAAAAACTTGGAATTGAAGATAATAAAAATATTTTAAGTTTAAATGAAGCTATTAAAAAATATGGAGATAAACTTTATGAAATGGAACTTGAAGGAGTAGTTGAAATAAAAAATGCAAAAGTATTTTTTAAATAATGGAGAATTAGAATGGAGAATGAAAAATTAATTCATCCATTTAAACCTATTATTTTTAAAGATAGCAAAATTTTAATACTTGGAACTTTTCCATCAATAAAATCATTTGAAAATAATTTTTACTACTCTCATCCTAAAAATCAATTTTGGAAAATATTAAGTCTCATTTTTAATGAAAAAGAACCAAAAAGCATTGAAGAAAAAATAGAATTTTTAAAAAGACATAAAATTGCCTTGTGGGATAGTATATGTGAATGCAAAAGAAGTAAAGGCAATTCAAGAGATGATAATTTAACAGATATAAAACCCTGCCCTATTGAAGATTTTCTTAAAAAATATCCAAATATAAAAAAAGTAGCAGTTACAAGCAGGCTTGCTGAAAAAGTCATAAAAAAACATTTCAAAAATTTAAATCCAATATATCTTCCAAGTCCAAGTCCACTTAATGCAAGAATAAATTTACAAGAGAAGGTAAAAAAATGGAAAAAATTATTGCAATTGATGTAGGATTAAAAAGAATAGGCGTTGCTTTTACACCAAATAAATCAGTTGTAGTGCCACTTCCAGCAATTATACGAAAAAATAGAAATCAAGCGGCAAGAGAAGTTGAAAATTTATTAAATGAATATAAAGCTGATATTTTAGTAGTAGGTCTTCCTATGACAAATGAAGAGATGCAAAGAAGAATAAAACATTTTGTTTCTTTACTTAATTTTGATGGAAAAATAGAGTTTGTAGATGAAAGCTATACAAGTGCTGTTGTAGAAGAAGAAATGAAAGGCAAAATAAAATACAAAAGGGATGGAAGAGTTGATAGTTTAGTTGCTAAGATGTTGCTTGAGAGGTTTTTAACTTCTCATAAAAAGAATTAATAAATTCACTTTTTTTTGCTAAAAATCCAGTGATATTATCAATTTCTGTTTTATTTTTATTTTCAAAGTCAATTTGCATACTCATTTTAGAATTATATGGAATATTTAAAGCTTGCTTTATAACTCTCTCTTTTTCATCACTTAAATCAATCCCTTTTTCTTTTGCAATTTTTATAACTTCATCTAAAAATTTCTCAACCTCATCTCTTTTTTCTTCCATAATCCAGCCTGTAGGTTTTTGATAATAGCTTTGAAGTGTCGCAAAAGTAGAAATAAAAAGATATTTTTTCCAAATATCTTTATCAATATTATCTGAAAATTTAACTTTCAAATCACAATTTTTAAAAATTTTTCTTAATTTTTCATCATCTTCTACGCATAGATAAAAAAGAGGAGTTTTTTTATAAATTAAATCATCTTCTTTATTTGAAAGAATATAAATACAAGCCTTTTTTAAATTAAAATTTTTAAATTTTTCAAAATGTCCTACTCCATTAAGAATTGGAACAACTATACTTTCTCTTTTAAGAAACTTAGGCAAAATTTTTATAACATCATCTAAATGATAACTTTTAGTTGTTACAAAAACAATATCATATTTTTCATCTAATTTATCAAATTCAATCTCTTCTATGTTATCAACATC
>JALVUH010000190.1 GCA_027035735.1 Nautiliaceae bacterium | reverse complement strand
AGGATATAAACTTGATTAAAAAATTTTTTTGTAAAAAAGAGACAAAAGAGATAGAAAAACTAAAAAAAGAGTTAAAAATTTTAAAAAAAGAAAATAAAAAATTAAAAATTCAAAATTCTTTTAAAGATGATGTAATCTCAGCTATAGCTCACGAATTTAAAAATCCTATCTCTATAATAAATGGATATATTGAAACTATACTCTCTTCAAATCTACCTCCAAAATTACAAGAAAAATTTTTAAACAAAATACATAAAAACACTTCAAGATTATCTGAACTCATTGATAGATTATACTTAATAACAAAAATTGAAAATCAAAAATTAAAACTTAATAAAGAGTCTTTTAGACTTGATAAAATCATAAAAGAAGTAGTAGAAAGTTTTGATGAAAAACGAATAAAACTTAATTTAATACCTACAAAAATAAACGCAGATAAAAATTTAATTCAAATAGTAATATTTAATCTTATATCAAATGCTATTAAATATTCAAAAGATGAAATAACAATAAATTTAAATGAAAAATATTTTGAAGTAATTGACAAAGGAATTGGAATAGATAAAAAAAATTTAGAAAATATTAAAGAAAAATTTTTTAGAATAGCAAAAAATGATTGGGATAACTCTCTTGGGCTTGGACTTTATATAGTAGAAAAAATATTAAAAATTCATAATACACATTTAGAAATTGAAAGTGAAATAAAAAAAGGAAGTAAATTTTATTTTGATATTACTTCGCTAAAAGATAAGGAATACCTATTATAATTGAAACTATAAAAATAAGTCCTATAAATATAAGAGTAATAAATTTACCGAAATTAAACGGCTTTTCATTTATATTATTTTCATTATTCATTACATAACTCCTTTGAATTTGCATAACTTGCAACTATTATTTTTATATCTTCAGGGGTGCAAAGATATATTTCATCATCAGCTTCTAATAAATTAAATAAATCAACCAAAGCATCTAAATTCATAGCTTTAATTCCATATTTTTCTCTTAAATATGCAATAGATTCAATATCATTTACACAAAATACTGCATCTTTTATTTCACTTGCCTTATCAAGCCTTTGAAATTTTTTATC
Source organism: Nautiliaceae bacterium (assembly GCA_027035735.1). GTDB lineage: Bacteria > Campylobacterota > Campylobacteria > Campylobacterales > Nautiliaceae > JALTBU01. Next base: position 2,663 of record JALVUH010000190.1, on the reverse strand, counting down.
ATCTGCTGTATAAACATAAACATATTTCATTTTAAATCCTTATTTTTATTCCTTCTCATATTAATATAAAGATGAATAATATCAATTGCTGCTGGCGTTACTCCGCTAATTTCACTTGCTTGAAAAAGAGTTTTTGGTCTAATTTTTTCAAGTTTTTCTACTACTTCACGGCTTAGCCCTGGAATCCCTTTATATTCAAAATCTTCAGGAATTTTTACACTTAGCATCTCTTTCATTCTATCTATTTGAGCTTTTTGTTTTTGAATATAATGATGATATCTAGCCTCAATCAATATTTGCTCCAAAGCTTCTTCGCTAAGCTCTTTCAATTCAGGTGCAATAGCTAGAAGTTTCTCTTTATCAAATGTATGTCTAGATGCTATTTTTCTAAGTTCCATTTTATTTTGAATTTTATCTTCTTTTAGACTTTCTAATTTTGCATTAATCTCTTTATTTGGAGTTACAAAAGTTTCATTTAGATATTTCATACCTTTACTTATCTCTTCTTTTAATTTTTCAACTCTTTTATAAGTATCTTCATCAAGAAGCCCTAGCTTATATCCATAATCCCCAAGCCTTAGTATCGCATTATCTTCTCTAAGAAGCAGTCTATATTCACTCCTACTTGTAAACATTCTATATGGCTCATTTGTCCCTTTTGTTACTAAATCATCAATTAAAACTCCAATATATGCTTCATCTCTTCTAAAAATAAGAGGCTCTTTTCCATCAATTTTAAGCGCTGCATTAATTCCAGCCATTATTCCTTGAGCTGCTGCTTCTTCGTATCCTGTTGTTCCATTTATCTGACCTGCAAAAAATAAACCTTCAATTGCTTTTGTTTCAAGCGAATGTTTAAGGTTTGTTGGCTGGATAAAATCATATTCTATTGCATATCCAAATCTAACTATTTTTGCTCTCTCTAGTCCAGGAATTGAATGGATAAAATCTTCTTGCACATCCATAGGAAGTGAAGTTGATAAACCATTTAAATAATATTCGGTCGCTTCTCTTGTTTGTGGTTCTACAAATACGTGGTGTCTTTCTTTATCTGGAAATTTATTAAGTTTATCTTCAATACTTGGACAATATCTTGGACCTATTCCTTCAATTTGACCTGTAAAAAGAGGTGCTCTATGGAAATTTCCTCTAATTATTTCATGAGTTTTTTCATTTGTATATGTTACAAAGCAAGGTAACTGCTCTGGTTTAAAAGTCTTTCTATCAGTTCTAAATGAAAAAGGTTTTGGATTTTTATCTCCTGGTTGAATTTCCATTTTTGAAAAATCTATACTTCTTGCATCAATTCTTGCAGTTGTTCCAGTTTTAAGTCTCTCTAATCTAAATCCCAAATCTTCCAAAGACTTAGAAATTTTTTTTGCTGGAAGCTCGTGAAATCTACCACCTTCAATTTTTACAGGGCCAAAATGCATAAGCCCTCTCATAAAAGTTCCAGTTGTTAAAATAACTGCTTTTGCTTTGTATTCATTAAGCAAATTTGTTTTAACTCCTACTACTTTTCCATTCTTAACTAAAATTTCATCTACTATCTCTTGAGCTACTGTTAGATTTGGAGTATTAAGGATTTGATTTCTCATCCAAATTCTATATCTATCCATATCAATCTGAGCTCTACTTCCTCTTACTGCTGGACCTCTATTTTCATTAAGCACTCTAAATTGAAGTCCAGCATTATCAGTAGCAAGTGCCATAAGCCCGCCAAGTGCATCAATCTCTTTTACCAAATGCCCTTTAGCAAGCCCTCCTATTGCTGGATTACAGCTAGCAGCTCCAATTTGTTCTACAAGCATTGTAAGAAGTAATGTCTTTTTACCCATTTTTGCAGCAGCATGAGCTGCTTCTATTCCAGCATGACCACCACCAACTACAATTACATCAAATTCTTTCATTAAACTCCTTTAATTGTTCTGCATTTTTTATATATTTTTGCAAATTATCAAGTTTTTCACTTATTTCATTTTCTAAAAAATTATCAAAATCTCTTTTTGTAGATATATTTATCATATTTTCATCAAATATATCAAGTAAAATATTACTATTGCCAACTATAACTAAATATTTTCTATTATTAAACTCAATTAAAGCCACTCTATTTTTAGCATCAATTGGCTTTTGAAATAAAATATTAATTCCAGCTTTAACAGGGAGTTTTTTAGAAATTTTTTTTCTAAAAAGCCAAAGGATTATAGCAAGAATTATTAAAATTGCAAGAGAAATAATATAACTTACATAATCCAAAGAAGTTTCAGGATTTTGTATAACCAACTTTGTATTTTGAGGTTTTGATTGAATATCCATAATTCTAAATCTAAGACCATATCCATCAGGAGTTAAAGCTACGGAAGTTTTATACTTTTTATTTGTATCAAAACTAATCAATACTCCTTCTTTTGAAGGAGAAATTATCACATCTTTTACAAAAAATTTATCAAAATTTTTTTTATATTCTCTTAGCGTATTAATATCTGTAATTAAAAATTCATTTTTACCTATATTTATAACCTTACCATTGAATTTTGAATCTAATGATAAAAGAATATCTAATTTATTATTTTGAGGAAAAAAATTTACATTTACAAGGTTGCTTGCAAAAAGAAAAACAGCAAAAAATATAATTAATTTTTTCATTTTTCTTCTCTTGT
>JALVUH010000189.1 GCA_027035735.1 Nautiliaceae bacterium | reverse complement strand
TTTTATTGTTAAAAGATGTAAAAGGCTTAGGAAAAGCAGGAGAGATAAAAGAAGCAAAAGATGGATATGCAAGAAATTATTTAATTCCAAAAGGTTTTGCAAAACTTGCTACTCCAGAAGTTATCAAAGAGTGGCAAGAAGAACAAGCAAGAAAAGAGGCTGAACTAAAGGCAGAATTAGAAAACATAAATAAAACAAAAGAAAAATTAGAAAATGAAAAAATTGTGATTAAACATAAATTAGGAGCAAATGGACAACTTTTAGGTTCTGTTACAAATAAAGAAATAGCAGAAGTTTTACAACAAAAAGGATTTGATATAGATAAAAAACAAATAGAACATAAAACAATTAAAGCTCCTGGAATTTATACAATAGATATAAAACTTGGTCATGGTATACATGCAAAAGTAGAAATTGAAGTAGAAGGAGAATAATGAAAAATCATTTAGAAGCTACCACAATATTAGGATATAAAAAGGATGGAGTAGCAGTTATTGGAGGAGATGGACAAGTAACTTTTGGTCATTCGGTTTTAAAAGGAAATGCTAAAAAAGTTAGAACTCTTTATAATGGTAAAGTTTTAGCAGGGTTTGCAGGAAGTACTGCTGATGCTTTTATTTTGTTTGATATGTTTGAAAATCATCTTCAAAATAGAAAAGGAGATTTACTTAAAGCAGTAATAGATTTTGCAAAAGAGTGGAGAAAAGATAAATATCTAAGACGTCTTGAAGCTATGATGATTGTACTTAATACAAAACATATTTTTATCCTCTCAGGTAATGGAGATGTTGTAGAGCCTGAGGATGGAAAATTAGCTGCTATTGGAAGTGGTGGGAATTTTGCGATTTCTGCGGCAAGAGCACTTGATAAATTTGCTGATATGGACCCAGAAGATTTAGTTAGAGAATCACTTAAAATTGCAGGTGAGCTATGCATTTATACAAATACGAATATTACTTTATTAAAATTAAAGGATTAAGATGAATATGACGCCAAAAGAGATAGTTGCTTATCTTGATGAGTATGTAGTAGGGCAAAAGGATGCCAAAAAAACAATTGCAATAGCTCTTAGAAATAGATATAGAAGAATGCAACTTCCAAAAGAGTGGCAAGATGATATTTTGCCAAAAAATATCTTAATGATAGGACCAACAGGTGTTGGTAAAACTGAAATTGCTAGAAGAATGGCAAAAATGATGAAAGTTCCTTTTGTAAAAGTAGAAGCTAGCAAATATACAGAAGTTGGATTTGTTGGACGTGATGTAGAGAGTATGATTAGAGATTTAGTTAATAATTCTATGAATTTAGTAAAAGAAGAACTTCAAGAAAAAAGTAAAGAAAAAATTGAAGAAGAAGTTATTGAAGAAATTACAAGAAAACTACTTCCACCTCTGCCAAAAAATGCTCCAGAAGAAAAACAGCTTGAATATCAAAAAAGTTTTGAGAGAATGAAAGAAAGAGTTAAAAAAGGTGAAGTTGATAATTTAAAAATCACTATTGAAGTAGATGAGGATATGGAACTTGGGGATAATCTTCCACCTGATATGGTAAAAGCTCAAGAATCTATTGTAAAAATTATAGGAATTTTTAATAAAAATAAAGAAAAAAAAGAAGTAAGTGTAAAAGAAGCAAAAGAGATACTAAAAAAACAAGTAGCGGATAAAGTAATCAATAAAGAAGAGCTTAAAAAAGAAGCTCTTAAAAGAGCAGAAAATGGAATTATTTTTATAGATGAAATTGATAAAATTGCAGCTACTGGAAATACAAGACAAGATCCAAGCAAAGAAGGAGTTCAAAGAGATTTATTGCCAATAGTTGAAGGTAGTACTGTTCAAACAAAATATGGATATATAAAAACTGACCATATTTTATTTATTGCTGCTGGTGCTTTTCATGTAAGTAAGCCAAGTGATTTAATTCCAGAACTTCAAGGAAGATTTCCACTAAGGGTTGAACTTCAAAGTCTTGATGAAGAAGCTTTATATCAAATACTTACAAGACCAAAACATTCATTAATTAAACAATATCAAAAACTTCTTGAAGTAGAGGGTGTTAATTTAATTTTTAAAGAAGATGCTTTAAGAGAAATTGCAAAATATGCATTTTTAGCAAATGAAAAAACAGAAGATATTGGGGCTAGACGTCTTCATACAGTAGTAGAAAAAGTATTAGAAGATATCAATTTTAATGCAGATGAATATAAAGGATTAGATTTTATTGTTGATAGCAATTATGTAAAAGAAAGACTTGAAGATATAGTTGAAAATGAAGAGATAACAAAATATATTTTATAAGGAAATTAATGCCAAAGAGTGGATTTATAGGAATACTTGGAAAACCCAATGCTGGTAAATCAACTTTACTTAATTGGCTTTTAGGAGAAAAAATTGCACTTGTTTCTCCTAAAGCTAATGCTAGTAGAAAGAGAGTAAATGCAATAGTAATGCATAAAGATAATCAAATTATTTTATTAGATACTCCAGGACTTCATGAAAAAGAAAAACTTCTTAATAAATTTATGTTAAAAGAAGCACTAAAAGCTTTAGGAGATAGTGATTTAGTATTGTTTTTAGCAGATGTAAGGGATAATTTAGATGGATATAAATGGTTTTTGGAGCTTAATAAAAAAAATATTCCTCATATTGTAGTTTTGACTAAAACTGATTTAGTTTCAAATGAAGAGGTTGAAAAAAAGAAAAAAGAGTATGAATCTTTAAATAAAGCTTTGGCAGTAATTCCTATAAGCGCAGTTGAAGGGAAGGGTAAAGAAGAACTTTTAGATGAAATTGTAAAGCATTTACCTGAGCATCCTTATTATTATGACCCTGAAATAATTTCAACTGAACATATTAGAGACATTTATAAAGAACTTATTCGTGAGGCTTTATTTGAGAAATTAGGAGATGAGTTACCTTATGAAACAGATGTAATAATAGATAAGATTGAAGAATATGATAATTTGGATAGAGTTTATGCTACAATTATAGTAGAAAGACCTTCCCAAAAAGGTATGATAATAGGTAAAAAGGGAAGGAAAATAAAAGAGATTGGAATATATGCTAGAAAACTTTTAGAAGAGTTTAGTGGTAAAAAAATTTATCTTGAACTTTATGTAAAAGTAGTGCCTGGTTGGAGTAAAAATAAAAAAATGTTAGAAGAATTAGGGTATGAGTTAGATTAAAAGAGGGAAAATGAAAAAGGAAGATTTTATAAATTTTTTTAAAAAAATAAAATTTTTTAAAAAGTATAATTATGATATCAATAGAGTTATTGGTGTAAAAGATAATGAAAAATATATACTTTTAGCAGAAAAAAAATTAATAAGAATTTATAGGCAAAATTTAAAATCTACTGCTTTATTATCAAGTTATATTCCTATAGAACATGCAATATTTTATAATTTTGATATAGAAAAAAATGTTATTGAAAGTGTGGATTTAGATAGTTTTGTAGAAACTAAAGTGTATGAAGAAGCAGGACTTTTGGAAACAGAGGAGTATTTAATTAAATATGAAATAATTGATTTGTTAAAAGATGAAAAAAAAGTAATGATTCAATGTGTTATAGTCCCTGTTAATTTTATATCAAAAAATTATGAATATATTTTAAAAGAATCAGGTTATATTGATTATTTGTCTTTTCCCGCTTTTGCTTATGAATCTTTATATAATGAAAATATTTTAAAAAAAGGTAATGATTTATTTATTGTAATGCTTTATGATAAAATCTTTTTTACTTTTTATTCTGAGGGTAAACT
>JALVUH010000188.1 GCA_027035735.1 Nautiliaceae bacterium | reverse complement strand
ATGAGTTAGATAAAGAGTTGGATGATGAAGGATTATTACAGGAAGATGAAATTGAAGAAGAAGCTTTGGAAAATGAATTAGAGCAAAAAGAAGATGTTGATGAAGATTTTGCAATTGAAGAATTAAATGATGAAAATGAAGAAAATCTAGAAACAGAAGAAAATACAGAAAATGAACTAGAAGAACTTGATAAAGAACTTGAAAATATAGATGAAAAGGCTTTGGCAGAGGCTATTGGAGAAGAAGTTGGAGAAGAATTTGAAGAAATGGAAAAAGAAAATGAAAAAAAAGATGAAAATGAAGAAATTTCTAAAGGTTTGGAAGAAAAAACACTTGGAAGTATTTTGAATATAAATTGGGAAGAGCTTAAAAAAGCAAAAGCAAAAGTTACAATAACAATTGATTTTGGAGGATAAAATGGATTATTTGAAAGTAAAGGGAAGTATTTTGGTAGTTTCCGGGCCTAGTGGAAGTGGTAAAACTTCTCTTGCTAGGGCAGTTTGTGAAGAGCTTGGAGAGAAAGCTTATTTTAGTATATCTACTACTACTCGTCCTAAAAGAGAGGGTGAAAGAGATGGAGTTGATTATTTTTTTGTAACTAAAGAGGAGTTTTTGAAAGATATTGAAGAAGGTTATTTTCTTGAATGGGCTGAGGTTCATGGAAATTTTTATGGGACAAGTAAAAAACAGATAAATGAAGCTCTAAATCAAGGGAAAATTGTATTTTTGGATATTGATGTTCAAGGTCATGAAGCAGTAAGAGCTGCTTATCCTGATATTGTAACGAGTGTATTTGTAACCACAAAAGATAAACATACATTAATTGAAAGACTCAAAAATAGAGGGACCGAGACAGAAGATACATTGGAAATTAGAATGATAAATGCATTGCATGAAATGAAAAAAATACCTGAGTATGATTATTTATTGATTAATGATGATTTTGAAGAATCAAAAAAATATTTAAAAAGCGTAGCAATATCTTCACTTATAAAAAGAAGCAAATATGATTTAGAAAAATTTATAAATTATTGGAAAGGTAGTTAATGAAAAAAAGAGTTGCACAAATTTTTAAAGAACATTTAGGAGAAAATCCTCCAATAAATAAACCAAAACAAAAAGAATTTGGTCATTATGCAGTGCCTATTTTTAAATATGCAAAAGAAAATAAACAAAATCCAGTTGAATTTGCTAAAAATTTATGTGAAAAAGTAAAATGTGATGAATTTGAGAGTGTTGAGGCAGTTGGTGGATTTGTAAATATAAAGCTTAGTGATAAATTTTTAAATGATTTTGCAAATAGGGTAATTAAAGAAAAAAAAGATTTTGGAAAAGGTAGTGGAAAAGAAAAAATACTTCTTGAATATGTCTCAGCAAATCCTACAGGACCACTTCATATAGGACATGCAAGAGGAGCAATTTTTGGAGATAGTTTAGCTAGAATAGGAAGACATATTGGATATGATATTACGACTGAATATTATGTAAATGATGCTGGAAGACAAATTAATTTGCTTGGGCTTTCAGTTTATCTTGGGGCAAGAGAGATTTTAGGATTGGATGTCGTTTGGCCAGATGAATATTATAGAGGAGAATATATCAAAGATTTAGCTAATGAGGCAATTGAAGAATTTGGGGAGGATTATTTTAAAAATCCTGTAGAAATATTAGAAAAAGAGGGTAAAAAAGAAGCTAAATTTGAAGATGAAAAATTATCCTTATGGGCAAAAGATAAAATGCTTGAAGAAATTAAAAAAGATTTAGAAGCACTTAATATTGTTCCTTTTGATAATTGGGTTAGTGAGAGAAGTTTGTATAAATATTGGGATGAGGTAAGAAGTATTTTGGAAAAAAATGGTGCACTTTATGAAAAAGATGGCAAAATTTGGCTAAAATCTAGTGAATACAAAGATGAAAAAGATAGAGTTGTAGTAAGAGAGGATGGAAGGCCTACATATTTAGCAGGAGATATTATTTATCATTGGGATAAATTCAAAAGAGAGTATGACAGATATATAAACATCTGGGGAGCTGACCATCACGGATACATTGCAAGGGTAAAAGCAGCTATTAAATTTTTGGGATTTGATCCAGATAAACTTGAAATTCTTTTATCTCAAATGGTAAAACTTCTAAAAGGTGGTGAACCTTATAAAATGAGTAAAAGGGCAGGCAATTTTATTTTGGTTAGAGATGTTGTAGAAGATGTAGGAGCTGATGCTTTGCGTTTTGTATTTTTAACAAAAAAAGCTGATACTCATCTTGAATTTGATGTAGATGATTTAAATAAAAAAGATTCAAGTAATCCTAGTTATTATGTAAATTATGCACATGCTAGAATTTGTTCAATTTTTGATAATGCTAAGAAAAGTTATGATGATATGCTAGAAATTGAGTTTAAAGATTTAAATGAAGATGAAAAAGATTTACTATTTTTGGCACTTCAACTTCCATATGTATTAGAAGATGCATTTAGCAATAGAGAACCACATAGACTAACAAATTTTTTAATAGATTTGGCAAGTGAATTTCATAGTTTCTATAACAAAAATAAAGTACTTGGAAGTGAGAAAGAAGATATAAGACTTAAAATTTTGGCAGTAGTTGGAATTATTTTAAATTTAGGTCTATCTCTTCTTGGAATTGAAGCTAAGGAGAGAATGTAACAAAATGGATAGTGAAGAATTAAAAAAAGAGCTGAAAGATTTTTTTAGAGATTCTGAAGCGATTTATCTTTTTGGCTCTTTTGCTAATAATAGTTTTAACGAAAAATCAGATATTGATATAGCTATTCTTTATAAAAAGAGATTAGATAGAATAGAGCTTTTTAAAAAACAAGAAGAATTGTTTTTAAAATTTAATAGAGATATTGATTTAATTGACTTACAAGATGTTAATGATGTTTTTGCTTATGAGATTATTAATAATGGAATTAAACTTAAAAATTCTAAATTTGCTGAGAATTTTGAGTATAGAGTTTGGCTAAGATATCTTGACTTGCAAGATGATAGAAAAGAGATTATTGAGGATTTTTTAAATGGATGATGTGATTTTAAATAAAATTGAATCAATAAAAAGATGTCTTAAAAGAATTGAAGAAGATTATGATGAAGAGTTTGAGACAAACTATACAAAGCAAGATGCAGTAATCCTTAACATTCAAAGACTAATCCAACAGGCAATTGATTTAGGAGCTTATGTAGTTAAAAAATATAAATTAGGCATTCCAAAATCTTCAAGGGAAATTTTTGAAATTTTAGAAAATAAAAATATTATAGAAAAAGATTTAAGTGAAAATCTTAAAAAAATGGTTGGTTTTAGAAATTTAGCAATTCATGAATATATGAAATTAAAAGTTGAAGTAATTGAATATATAATTAAAGAAAGGATTTTTGATTCTTTAAAATTTGTAAAAAGGATAATAGAATATGAAAGCAATGATAAGTAAATGTATGCTTGGTTTTCCTTGTAGATATGATGGAAAATCAAAGCCACTAGATGAAAAAATTTTAAAAAAACTCAAAGAAAAGTATGAATTAATTCCTTTTTGTCCTGAAGAAGTAGCTCTTCCAACTCCTCGTCCACCTGCTAGATTTATAGGAGATAGGATAGTTGATATTAATGGAATTGATAAAACAAAAGAGTTTTTACAAGGTGCTGAAGAAGCTCTTAGAATTTGCAAAGAAGAAGGAATTAAAGTTTTTATAGGAAAAGAAAAGTCTCCAAGTTGTGGAATTAAAAAAACAAGTGCTTATATAAATGGGTATGAATGTAAATGC
>JALVUH010000187.1 GCA_027035735.1 Nautiliaceae bacterium | reverse complement strand
AATTTATGTGGAAAATTAAGGAGAGTATAAATTACTCTAGTAGTAGCATCATATTTTTGTAATTTGTGAAATTCTATTTCTTGCACTATTGAATTACTTAGCATTTTAATTATTCTATCGCTAAAAGGGGGATTTGAAATATATTTTTTAAATTTTTCAAAATCAATTTTTACTATTTCACAATCATTCTCACTTCTAGCACTTAGACAAAAAGGTCTATTTTGTATTTGAGCGATAAGTCCAAATATATCTCCACAAGTAATTTGGTTTTTAGGGATAATTTCTCCTTTTAGATCTGTATCAAACATTAATACATTTCCATAAATAACTCCATAAAAATATTTTTCTCTCTCTCCTTCGTAAAAAATAATTTCGTTTTTTTTATATGTTTTTATAAAAGAAAAAGAAGAAATTTCTTTAAGTAATTTTTCTTCTATATTAAAAAAAAGAGAAATTTTTTTTAATTTGTTTATCAATCTTCTATTCTTATATAATTTATTGGTTTTATTACAAATTCTAAGCTTTCAATTTCTTTTATTGCATTTTTTATATTTTTTTCTATTGCTTTATGAGTTGAAAAGAGAAGTTTTACATATCCATCTCTTGGTTTTTGTAGGAAGCTTTCTATTGAAATTGAGTTTTTAGCCAAAATATGAGCAATTTTTTCAAGAACTCCAAGTTCATCTTTTACGGCAATTCTTAGATAATATTTTGAAATAATTTCATCTTGTTTGATGAGATTTACTTTTTCTATCTCTAATGGAATTTTATATCCTAACATTGGGTTTTTATTTCCTCTTGCAATTTCAATAATATCACTAATTACTGCACTAGCAGTTGCATCTCCTCCCGCACCAGGTCCATAATACATTGTCTCGCCTACCACATCGCCAATTACACTTACAGCATTCATTACACCTTCAACTTTGCTTATCATTTCTTTATTTTTGATAAGAGTTGGATGAACTCTAAGTTCAATATTGTTTTCTCTTTTTTTAGCGATTGCAAGCAATTTTATTTCATAGCCAAATTCTTTTGCAAATTCAATATCAGTTAAATTAATATTTTCAATTCCTTCAATTAAAATATCTTCTGGTTTTGCATCTATGTTATATGCAATGCTAGCTAAAATTAATAATTTATGAGCAGCGTCAAATCCACCTACATCAAATGTAGGGTCAGCTTCTGCATAGCCTAATTCTTGTGCTTCTTTTAAAACGTCTATATAATCTCTTCCTTTTTTCATTTCAGTTAATATATAGTTACAAGTTCCGTTAATTATTCCTTTTATTTCTAATATATGATTTGCACTAAGTCCATCTCTAAGAGCTTTAATGACAGGGATTCCTCCAGCAACACTTGCCTCATATTCAAAAGGAGTTGTAGCTAATTTTTGAAGTTCAAATCTGTGATATGCAAGAAGTGCTTTATTTGCAGTAACGACTGCTTTTTTGTGTTTTAGAGCATCGCTTACTATTTCAAATGCTTTATCCACTCCTCCAATTAATTCTACTACTATATCAATTTCAGGGTCTCTTGTTACTTCTTTATAATCAGTGCTTAGAGGTATATTTAAATGAGTATATTTATTAGGTTCTCTAATTACACCTTTTACTATTTTTATCTCTTTTCCAGCTCTTGCTTTAATAATATCTTTATTTTTTTGTAAATTTTTAACTACTGCTTCTCCAACAGTTCCAAGTCCTATTATTCCTATTTTAACCATTACTTCCCTTTAATTCTTTTAAGAAATGTTTTACATTTTTAGCAGCTTGTCTAATTCTTTTTTCATTTTCTATGAGTGCAATTCTTACATAATCATCTCCATATGCTCCAAATCCAATTCCAGGGCTAACTGCAATATGGGCTTCTGTTAGAAGTCTTTTTGAAAATTCAAGGCTTCCTAAATGTCTTGCAACTTCTGGAATTTTTGCCCATACAAACATTGTAGCTTTTGGTTTTTCTATTTCCCATCCTGCATTTGCAAAACTCTCAATTAATACTTCTCTTCTTTTTTCATATGTTTTTACTATATCTTTTACTAAATCTTGATAATCTCTTAAAGCTACAGTTGCTGCTACTTGGATTGGTGTAAACATTCCATAATCTATCCATGATTTATATTTTTGAAGTGCTCCTATTAATGTAGGATTTCCTACCATAAATCCTACTCTCCAACCAGCCATATTATAGCTTTTAGATAATGTAAAACTCTCAACCGCTACTTCTTTTGCACCTTTTGCTTCAAAAATTGATGGAGTTTTGTATCCATCAAATGTAATATCTGCATATGCAATATCACTTATGATATAAAGTCCTTCTTCTTTAGCGAAATCTACCGCTTTTTGATAAAAATCTTTTGTAACGGTTACAGTTGTTGGATTATGAGGAAAATTAAGAACTAAAAATTTTGGTTTTGGAACAGCTTCTATCATTGCTTGTTTTAATTGTTCAAAAAACTCATCTTCATTAAGCTCATATTTTTCATTATATGTAAGTTTTACTTTTCTAACACTTGCACCTGCTAGCATAAAAGCGTATGAATGAATAGGATAAGTTGGATCTGGGACTATTGCTACATCTCCTACATTTGTAATAGCTTGAGTTAGATGAACATATCCTTCTTTGCTTCCCATTGTAACAACTGCTTCAGTTTCAGGATTTAGTGAAACATTATATCTTCTTGCATACCAATTACAAATGGCTTCTCTTAATTTATAAATTCCTTTACTAACACTATATCTATGATTTTTGGGCTTTTTAGCAGCTTCTATAAGTTTATCTACTATAGGTTTTGGAGTAGGGCCATCTGGATTTCCCATAGAAAAATCAATTATATCTTCACCTGCTCGTCTAGCTTGAAGTTTAAGTTCATTGATTACTGCAAAAATATAATTTGGTAGTCTTTCTATTCTTTCAAAATGAGTCATTTTAATCCTTTTATAAAGATACCTCTTTTTATATTTTCTTTTGTAAAGGTATCCGATATTTTAATATATGCTGTATTTTGAGGTATGTTTAAAATTTTTTTTCTCTCAAGATTTGATGTTGAAATTATATTAAGAATATTTAAATTTTTATCATAAAATACCACATAAGGATGCCAAAAATCAAATTTTGAGGTAGAAATATATATTTTTTTGAAATCATTTGGATTAATCCAATAAATTCCTTTTATATTATGTAGGGCTTGAATATTATCTGAAAGAGAAACAGCATAAGGTATTTTTTCATTTGAGCAATCAATATAATATGTAAAATCACTATTTATTTTTTTAATATTTTTAAGTTTACAACCTCTTTTTTGTAGATTTTTTAAGAAATCAAGAGGATTTATATAATTTTGAGCATTCATCTCAAGTGTGATTTGGTAAATATTGTCTTTATAAACGTGTATAGGATAAAAATCATAATATCCCATATCTTTTAAGGAATCATATAAAGTTTTTGTGTTGAAAATAGGATTATTATTTGTAAATATAAAAGTTGGATGGATGGTTTTTATTTTTTTGAAATATAAATTTATAAATCCATTATTCTCTAAAAAAATTAGGGTATCTTTTAAAGAAGCATTTTTATCAAGAGATGATTTTATTACATTTTTATAAGTGAGAAATATTTTTTTTCCTAAAATATTTTTTGCAAATTGATATGAATTTCCAAAAAGTAACACAATAGTCGTAATTATAAAAAGAAATATTTTCATTTTTCATACCTATTTGGTTTTTTCATAAATTTATAACTTCCATTTTTAAATAAAATTCTTATAATTTTTTTTGTATCTGGAGTAATTGTTTGATTATTATAATTTATAGTGAT
>JALVUH010000186.1 GCA_027035735.1 Nautiliaceae bacterium | reverse complement strand
ACTATAAACTTCGCTTCTAATTTAAGTATAATAAATCCAAATTGGGCAATAATTGACTCAATTAATAATTTTAAATTAGTTAAAAAGCATAAATATTTACTATATCTTAATATCGTAAAAGAAACATATAGAGTTATTAATATAAAGCCGAGGATAGATGAATCAATTTATGAAAAAATATTTAAATGTGGAATTTGGAATAAAATGATTAAAGATTTAGAAAAAATATATGAAAAAAATCACAATAAAACAATTATGAAAATTATTTCTTATATGAAAAAAATTAAAGAAAAAGTAAAAGAAGAAAATATGGCTATTGCTTAAGAAGTCTAACTGTTATACTTTTTTCAAAATATTTTTTCATTTCTTCTATTTTTGCGGGAGTTAATTTACTAATTTCTTCTTGATAGTTAAGAAGAGGTGATATATCTCCTTTTGCAAAATAATCACCATATATATTGCTAACTCCTGAGCTACTTTCAAGTTGAGTTAAAAAGTCAAATTTTGTTTGATTTTTGACTTTTTCAAGAGCTTTTTTTGTAATTTTATAATTTTTAAGTTCTTTTTTTATCTCTTTTTCTACTTTTTCAGGTTTTACTCCCGGGTTACAAAATGCTAAAACCAAAAATATTCCTGGATCAATCAATTCCATATTATATGCATATATTTCATTTACTAATTGTTTTTTATTTATAAATTTTTCTCTTAAAATTCCACTTTTTCCACCACTTAATATTTCGCTTAGCGCACTTAATGCAAATTGATCTTTATCTTTAAAATCAGGTATATGAAATGCAATAGCTACAGCTTCTATTTGAGTGTTTCTTTTAATTTCTATTATTTTATCTCCATCAAGAGGAGGTTCTTTTTGATGAATTTTTGGAATAGGGGATGAGTTTTTTATATCAGAAAAATATTTTTCAGCTTCACTAAATACTTCATCTGCTTCAATATCTCCTGCTACTAGTAAAAATGCATTTTTTGGTTGATAAAAAGTTTTATGAAATGCTTTTATATCTTCAATACTCCAATTTAAAATATCTTCTTTAAATCCAATAGGAGTCCAGTGATAAGGATGATAAATGTAAGTATTATTGAATAGTCTAAAGTACAAATATCCTATTGGATTGTTATCTACTCTCCAAAGCCTCTCTTCATAAACTACTTTTCTTTCTCTTTGAAACTCTTCATCATTTAAATTAAGATTTGCCATAACTTCACTAAAAAGTTCAAATGTTTTTGATAAATACTTGCTTGAAGTTTTTATAAAATAGTGGGTATAATCAAATCCGGTAGATGCATTATCTACTCCACCTAAAGATTTTACAATTTTATCAAATTCACCTTCTTTTAGATTTTTTGTAGATTTAAAATTCATATGCTCAAGCATATGAGCAATTCCAGTTTTTCCTAAAGTTTCATTTCTACTTCCCACTTTATAATAAATATTGCTTGTAATAACATTACTACCTCTATTCATAGGAATAGCAATTACTTCTAAATCATTTTTTAATTTATGCGTATAAAATTTATGAAGCATTATTATCCTTTAATTCTAGCCTTTTAGGTATATCAGCTCCTATAGCTTCACTTATGTGAGAGAATCCATCTTCTTCTAGTAATTTTATAAGCCCTTCATTTATATCTTTGATAAGATTTGGTCCTTTATAAATAATACCACTATATATTTGAAGTAAACTTGCTCCAGCTTTTATTCTTTTATATGCTTCTTTGGCACTATCAATGCCTCCTACACTTACAATAGGAACTTTTCCAAAAACTTCTGAGGCAACGATTCTTAAAACTTCATAACTTCTTTTAGCAAGAGGCTTTCCAGAAATTCCACCTTTTTTTATAGGAGTATCAATTAAATCATAGTTTACTGTGGTATTTGTAACTATTATTCCATCAGCTCCATAAATTACAGATAAATTTGCTAAATTTCTTATATCCTCATCTTCCATATCAGGAGAAAATTTTATTAAAATAGGTTTATTTGTGCTTTTTTTAAGTTCATTAAAAAGATTTTGTATAAACTCTGCATTAAGTAATTTTCTAAGACCTGGTGTATTTGGAGAAGAGATATTAACTACAAAAAAATCCACTACATCTTTTAATTCATTAACTAAAATTTTATAATCTTCTATTGCTCTCTCTTCTGGGGTATCTTTGTTTTTTCCTATATTTGCACCAATTGGCAAAACAAATGGATAAATTTTTTTTAATCTTTCTTTAATTACATCAACACCATCATTGTTAAATCCATAAGCATTTTGAATAGCTTCAAATTCAGGCCATCTCCAAGAACGAGGTTTTTCATTCCCTACTTGAGGTCTAACAGTAACGGCTCCAATTTCTCCCCATCCAAATCCAAGTGCCGGCCAAGCCTGAATCATAGTAGCATTTTTATCAAATCCTGCAGCAACTCCTACTGGATTTTTAAAATCAAGTCCCCATATGTTTTGTCTGAGTCTTTCATCTAAAATGAAATTTTTTGAAATTAAAGGATTAAAAAAAAGAGGACATCTTCTTGCAGTTTTGAAAATCAGTTCTACTATATTATGTGCGGTTTCCGGGTCAATTTTGTAAATTAATGGTTTTACTTTTTCAAAAAAATTCATATTAAACCTTTTCCCAAACTGTTCCATTTGGTGTATCTTGGATTTTAATTCCTAATTGTTGTAATTCATCTCTGATTTTATCAGCTAATTCGTAATTTTTCTCTTTTTTTGCTTCATTTCTTTTTTCAATCATTTCATTTATTTTTTTCTTAGTATCTTCATCTATTCCTGCTTGAAAATACTTATATGCATCACTTCCACCAACACCTAAAAGTTTATCAATAAATTCAATATTGCTTATGATTTTTTGTTTGAGTGATTTGTCTTTTGGGTTTTTATCAAGATTTTCGTTAGCAACTCTAACAAATTCATCTACAACTGCTAATGCTTTTGAAATATTTAAATCATCTCTCATAGCTTCAAGCAATTTTTCTTCAAACTCTTTGTCTTGTTGTTTTTTAGTTATTCCATAAATTCTTTTTTTAAGACGATATAATTTATCAAGTCTTTTTTTGCTTGCTATTAAATCTTCTTCAGAGAAATTTAGAGGTGCTCTATAATGTGTGCTCATTAAATAAAATCTCAATACTTCTCCAGGATAGTGCTTAAGAGCATCTTTTACAAAAAAGCTATTGCCAAGAGATTTACTCATTTTCTCACCATTAATAGTTACAAATCCATTATGCATCCAATATTTTGCAAGATGTTGATTATAAGCACAATAAGTTTGTGCTTCTTCATTTTCATGATGAGGGAAAAATAAATCTGCTCCACCTCCGTGAATATCTATTTGATATTTAGTATCAGAATAAGCAATATGTTTTTTAATCATTGCGCTACATTCTATATGCCATCCAGGTCTTCCACGCCCAAAAGGTGAATCAAAACATACATCATTTTCGCCTTTACAAGCTTTCCATAGAGCAAAGTCTTGAGGATTTTTTTTGCCTTCTACCTCAACTCTATGCACTCCTTCATCTTCTGGACATTTATTAGATAAATTACAATACTCTTCATCTTTGCTTACATCAAAATAAATATCGCCATTAGGAAGTTTATAAGCGTATCCTTTATCAAGTAGTTTTTGAATAATTTCAAACATTGCTTCAAGAGATTCAGTTGCTTTTGGCTCTATATCTGCTCTTTTTACATTTAAAGCTTCCATATCATTTAAATATGAGTTTATATAGTGAGTTGTGATTTCTTCTAAACTTTTTCCAGTTGCATTAATTTTATTGATGATTTTATCATCTATATCAGTAAAATTTTTTACAAAAGTCACATCATATCCAAGTGTTTCTAAAACTCTTCTTAATAAATCAAAACTAATTGAACTTCTAGCATGTCCTAAATGAGCATCATCATAAACAGTAGGGCCGCATACATAAATTTTAACTTTTTTATCTTTTAAAGGCTTAAAGTCTATTTTTTCTTTTTGATGAGAATCATATATAACCATATTAACTCCTTTAATTTGCGCAATTATAACAAATGAAAAATATATTTAAATGTTATAGAAATCACAATAGATAAAATTATAACTCCAATAAAAATAAAAACATATTTTTTTTCAAAAAGTTTTAAAAAGTTATTAAATCCATACTCTTTTAAGGTTAAATAAAAAAGCACTATCCCTCCAAGACTTGTTGCTAGTGCTAATCCTAAAACTTTTAGAGGGTAAATCAAAATAATACTAAAAATTATATTAACTATAAGAGAAATTGCAGAAAATTTGGCAGATTTAAGGTGCTTATGAGTTGCATAAAGGTATGAAGAGAAAAGTTTATTAAGTCCAAAAGGAATAAGTCCAATCATATACATAATCAATACATAAGAAGTTTCAATTGTATCTTTATAACTAAAAGCACCTCTTTGAAAAAGAAGTTTTACTATCTCTTTTGAATTTATTACAGCAAATATAAAAGCTAAAATTAAAAAATAAAACAAAAACCAAAATGCTTTTTTCATTTTTTCTTCTGCTTCTTTATACTTTTTTAGTTCAATTGCTTTTGTAATATGAGGAAAAAGCACAGTAGAAGTAGCAATTGCAAATAAAGCAAAAGGGAGTTGAAAAAGTCTATTTGCATAATATAAATAACTAATGCTCCCTGCACTTAAAAATGTAGCAAGCCATGTATCTATAAAAGCAGAAATTTGAGCGGTTGAATTTCCCAGTACCGATGGCAAAAAATGTTTTTTAAATATAGTTATATCTGCATTTTTTTTACTTTTAGCGCCTATATATAAAAGTTTTAATATTCCATATTTTTTAGAAGCAATTAAATGAACAATAACTTGTGCAATTCCTCCTATTATTACCCCTATACTCATATAAAAAATTATCTCTTCTTTAGGTTTATTCATAGCTAAGAGTAAAGCACCAATAAAAGAAATGTTTAAAAGGGCCGTTGAAAATGCAGAGGTTGCAAAATGTTTTTTATATCTTAAAAGACTAGCAAGAAAAGCTACAATAAAAATTAAATCTAAATACCAAAAATTAATGGCAACTAATGGTGCAGCAAGTTTTTTTTCATAACTATTAAATCCATATGCCAAAATATTTGTTATTTGATGGGAAAAAATTGTTACAATAAGGCTCAAAATAAGTATAATTGCAAACATAAAAATAAAAACTTTAAATGCAAAAACGGGTTTATATGTTGATTTTGCAAAAGAAGGTAAAAAGCTTTGTTCAAAAGCACCTTCGGCAAATATTCTTCTAAAAAGATTAGGAAATTTAAATGCGACAAAAAATATATCAGAATAAATATTTGCACCAAGTATATAAGCACTTAACAAATCGCGAATAAATCCAAGAATTCTGGAATTAAATATTCCTAGAAAATTTATTATAATTGATTTTAGCATATAGAATTTTACCAAAAGGTATAAAGATATGGGTATATTTTTTAAAAAAGACAAAAAAAAAGATTTTGAATCAAAAGTTTTACTTACTGAAAATGTAAATGAAGAATTATTAAAAATAGCAAAGGAGTATAATTTACCTATATCTTCACTTGATTTTAAGTTACTTTCTTATAAAACATATGTAAAATTTCCAGGAGAAGATTTTATAGAAGCAGATAAAGAGACTTTAAACAAATTTTTGATTGAAGAGAATTTGATTAATGAAGAAGCAGAGATTAAACAAATTTATGAAATTGAAGTTATAAAATATAAGCCAAATTTAAGGTTTGAATTATTAGGAGAGATGAAAGTAAATGACTTGTTTACATATGCAGAATATATTGTTTCAAAAAATAGTGTTATAAAAGTAAATAATATCTATGACACAATTAAATATGAACTTAATAAAAAAAAGATAAGAAATTCTTTACTTATAGAGATTTTTGATTTAATGGATGAAGATATTAAAAAACTTCAAAGTCTTCTTTTGATAGAAGAGAAATTAAATAATGATTTTAAAATCAAATTGTGTAAAGGAATAGATCCTATTCCAAGTGTAAGAGGAAAAGTAATTTATCATTTCAAAAAGACAAAAGATGAAAAAAGATTAATTTTTCCTGTTAAAAAAGATGATGTAGTTATTGAAATTATTTTGCCAAAAGAAGGAAAAAATGGTAGAGATTGTAGAGGTAAAATTATAAAAGTTGAGAAAATTACAAATTTTGCAATTCCAGAAATTTTATTTGATGAAAAAACAATAGAGAAAAAAGTTACAGATGAAAAAGTAATGTTTATTGCAAAAAGAGATGGGTATATAACAAAAGAAGATGGTAAATTTATTATAAAAGATGAAATGGAAATTAGACAGATTAATCTAAAAACAGGAAATGTAAAAGACGCAGATAAAAGTGATGTGAAACTTCATGTAAAAGAAAAAGATGCTTTAAAAGAAGCTATTATGGATAATATGATAGTAGAAACTACAGAGCTTTATGTAAAAGGAAATGTAGGAAATAAAGCAAAAGTAAAATCTAAAAAATTAAAAATTGAAGGACAAACTCATAAAAATTCAAAAATTATTACAGATGAAGGTTTTATAAATGTTCACAAAGGAGAAGTTAAAGCGAAAAAACTTAAAATTAATAGACTTGAAGGAGGAAGAGTAAGAGCTGATGAAATAGAGATAGATTTGGCTTTGGGTGGAATAGTCTATGCAAAAAAAATAAAAATAAATAATTTACTCTCACATAATAAATTTTTTGCAAGTGAAAAAATTATTATTTGTCAACAAAAAGGAGAAGAAAATTTGCTTGCTATTTCTCCAAAAAGAGTATTAAAAGATATAGATCCAGAAAAATTAGAAAAGGAATTAAAAGAGATTAATCAATATATCAATATAAAAACAAGAGAATTTAATAAATTAAAAGAGATTTATTTATCCGTAAAAGATACTATGAATGAATATAAGTCTATTTATTTAGACAATAAAAAGCATAATAAAAAAACATCTGGTGTTATTTTAAAAAAACTTAAAGAATTTAAAGAATTATTAGATAAATTAGAAAATTATAAAACCGAAATTAAATTACTAAATAAGGAAAAAGAAAATATTTTAGCTACTTTAGAATATCTTCAAAGTGGAATTTATACTGCAAAAATTTTATCTAATGATTCTTGGAGACCTTTTAATAGAATTTTATTTGAACTTATTGAACCTCCCGTTAAAATTGTATATGATACAAAAGGAAATGAAGGAAAATGTGGTTTTAAATTAAAAGATGAGGACAATCTAAAAATAGTAAAAATAAAGGTGAATGATGATATATGCAATTGAAGGAGAAATTTTTGATAAAGATAATGGGAAAATTTATTTAAAAACTAATAGTGGCATTATTTATGAAATAAATATTTCATTAATGAATTTTTCAAAACTAGAAAAAGGAAAAAATGCTCTTTTTTTAATAACTGAAATAATAAAAGAAAACGAATATACTCTTTATGGATTTTTAAATAAAAATGAAAAAAAACTCTTTGATTGCTTGCTTAAAATAAATGGGGTAGGTCCAAAAGCAGCTCTTGGAATAATCTCTACTATGACTCCAGAAGAATTTATAAATGCTGTACAAAATGGTGATATAAATGCTTTAAAAAAGGTTCCTGGTATAGGTCCTAAATCTGCAAAAAGAATAATAGTAGAAATGGGAGAATTTGAAACCGAAAATTTAAATAATGAATTAACTCAGGCTATAATTGCACTTGAAAATTTAGGATTTAAAAGGAATGATATTTTAAAAGTATTGCAAGGTGAAAAAGGAAGCGTAGAAGAGCTTATAAAAACAGCATTAAAAAGACTTGGAGGAAGAAAATGACATTTTTAATAATTTTTGGAGGAAGTAGTTTTGAGCATGAAATTTCAATAGTAAGTGCTATAACTTTAAAAGATAAGATAAAAAAGCATAATTTAAAATTTGTATTTGTGGATAAAAATAGAGATTTTTATTTAATAGAAAAAGAAAATATGAAAAGTAAATTTTTTTCAACTGGAGAATATAAAAATTCAATTAAATTAGAAATTACAAAGGGAGGATTTAAATATAAAAAAGGTTTGTTTAAAAAAGAAGAAGCAATAGATTTTGATGTTGCAATTAATTTAATTCATGGAAGAGACGGAGAAGATGGGAAACTCCCAGGAATGCTTGAATTTTTTAATATAAAAGCAATTACTCCAAATATTGAAAGTTGTGCTATAAGTTATAATAAAGTTTTAACAAAAGCTTATGCAAAGTTAAGAGGAGTTGAAGTAATAGAATATGAAATAATAAATAAGCCAAAAACAAAATTTGATTTTCCAATTATTATAAAACCAGCTAGACTTGGAAGTAGTATTGGAGTTAGTGTTGTAAAAAATCAAGATGAATTTAATTATGCTTTTGATGTAGCAAGAGAATTTGATGATTTAATAATAGTTGAACCTTTTATTGAAGGAGTAGAAGAGTATAATCTAGCAGGATGTTTAGCAGATGATTGGATTTTCAGTAAAGTTGAAAAAGTTGAAAAAAAAGAGTTTTTGGATTTTGAAAAAAAATATATGGATTTTTCTAGAAAAGAGATTAATTTAAATGAAGTTGATAAAGATTTAGAAGAAAGACTAAAAGAAAATTTTAAAAAAATATATGAAAATGAGTTTGAAAATGCATTAATAAGATGTGATTTTTTCTTAAAAGATGATATAATTTATTTAAATGAAATTAATCCAATTCCTGGTAGTTTGGCAAATTATTTATTTGATGATTTTGAAGTTGTATTGGAAAAACTTGCAAAAAATTTAAAAAAAGAAAAAGAGATTGTTATTGATTATCAATATATAAATAAAATCCAAATGGCAAAAGGTAAATAGTGAAAACTTATAGATTTTTAGTATCAGGAAGAGTACAAGGAGTTGGATATAGGGCATATGTAAGTGAAAATGCAAGAAAACATGGTTTTAAAGGTTATGTTAAAAATTTAATTGATGGAAGAGTTGAAGCTGTTGCTAATATAGAAAATGAAGATAGATTTAAAGAATTCATAAAAATCTTAGAAGAAGGTTCTCCTTTTAGTGAAGTTAGAAATATTGAATATGAAGAAATTCCTTATATGGAATTTGATGATTTTGAAATAAGGTATTAAGTGGCAAATTTTTCAACTCATTTGAATGTTGCAGCTTTAAGCGGAGCTGTTTTTTCTTCTTTACTTGCTATGAATGCAAATATTGATACAAAAACTACTCTTTTTTGTTTTGGAGCTACTATTATAGGGGGTATTTTACCTGATATTGATCATGATAAATCAACTCCTCTTAAAATAATGCATTTTGTATTTGCTAATATAATCTCATTTTTGGTTATTTATAAATATATAAATCATCTAAAAATATTGGAGATGATTTTTATTTGGGTTGGGATTAATCTTTTTACTGCTTTAATTTTTTATATTTTCAAAAAAACAACTAGACATAGAGGAATGATACATTCAATTCCTAGTGCTTTTTTGTTTTGGTTTATTAGTTCTTTTATTTTTTATAAAATTTTTGATTTTAGTATTGAAAATTCTTATCTTATAGGAATGTTTGTTTTTATAGGTTATATTATTCATTTATTGCTTGATGAAATATATAGTGTAGATATTACAGGTAGAAAGATTAAAAAGTCATTTGGAAGTGCTCTAAAAATATGCTCAAAAGATAAAAAAATCAATCTATTTGTATATTCTTTACTGTTTTTAACAATATTATTTTTACCACAAAAATTAGTTTTTGTAAGTTTAATTAAAGGGATTATTAATGTTTGATTTAATTGTTCATTTTATTACAACTTTTGCTATTGGATTTTATTTAATTACTGTTTTACAATGGTATAACTATAAAATTTCTCGTATAATTTTTCATTTTCACAAAATAAGATGGCATATTTTTTATTTCATTATTCCTATAATTACTTATATTTTTGCTTATAAATTTTTTTGGATTTATCTGTTTTTTGGATATTTACCGGCTTTATTGATATGGTTTAGAAGAATAAAAAAACCTCTTAATACTACAAAAAGAGTTAGAAGATTTTTTTTAATTTTAGGGTTTATTGAAACTTTTAATTTAGTTTTTATGAATAAGATTCATTATAATCCAGGAATTGCTTTATTAGTAGTAATTATTTTAGCTTTAATTGTTTCTGAAATTGTTGAAAATATATTATTTGCCAAATACAAATCAATGGCAAAAAGAAAATTAAAAAATATTAATCCAAAAATCATAACAATTACAGCAAGTTATGGGAAAACTTCTATAAAAAATTTTGTTTATGAACTTCTTAAAGATAAATTTAAAACTTATAAAACTCCTAGAAGTGTAAATACTTTAAAAGGTATAGTTCTTGATATAAATACGGCTTTACCTAGTGATACTCAAATTTATGTTACTGAGGCTGGAGCTAGAGAGAAGGGAGATATAAAAGAAATTGTTCAATTTTTGGAAAATGAGTATTCCATTCTTGGCAAAATAGGACCTCAGCATATTGAATATTTTAAAACTCTTGATAATATCAAACAGACAAAACTTGAAATTTTTGCTTCTCCTAAATTAACAAAAGGATTTTCATATGAACTTCCTTATAATGAAAAAGTGGAAGTTATTAAAGATAAAATTTCAAATATAAAAGCTACTCTTAATGGGACTGAATGGGATTTAGAAATTAATGGAGAAAAATACCATTTTATTACAAAAATTTTAGGAGGATTTAATGCAATAAATATATCTTTGGCAATTTATCAAGTTTTAGAATTTATAAAAGATATAGAATATATAAAACAAAAAGTATTAAATCTTCCTTTTATTCCTCATAGGCTTCAAAAAATAGAAGTAGGGGGGAAAATTATAATTGATGATAGTTTTAATGGAAATATAGAAGGAATGCTTGAGAGTTTTGAACTAGTAAAACAATATCCCGGAAGAAAAGTGATAGTTACTCCAGGTCTTGTAGAAGCAAATGATGAAATGAATAAAAAAATTGCAAAAAAAATTGATGAAGTTTTTGACTTGGCTATTATTACAGGAAAAATAAATAAAAATGTTTTATATAATAATATTTTAAATACTGATAAAGTATATTTAGCGGATAAAAGTAAATTAGAAAAAATTTTGGCTGATTTGACAAAAGCAGGGGATTTAATTATTTTTAGTAATGATGCGCCTGAGTATTTATAAGGAGAAAAAATGATTGAGCTTTATGCTAAATTTTTAGATTTTTTAATTAATCTTTTAAATCCATTAACCTATCATATAGATAAAGCTATCTTTTTTGCCGTAGTAATTGCTATTGTGTTAGCTTTAATTCCAAAAATTGATTTTTTTGCAGATAAACTTTCAAAGTTTTTTATGATAATTTCTGGAATTTCCCTAATTCTTCTAACTCTTTTGGTTTCATATGATGTAATAATGAGAAAATTATTTTCTGGTGGTAGTATAGCTTTACAAGAACTTGAATGGCATTTATATGATATAGTATTTTTATTTGGAATAGCTTATACATTAAGTAAAGATAAACATGTAAGAGTAGATATTTTTTATGATAAATTCCCATTTAGACTAAAAAAAAGTATAAATTTAATAGCTTTAATATTTTTTGTAATTCCTTTATCTACATTAATTATTATTGAAGCAATTCCTTTTGTGCAAATGTCTTTGTCTCAAAATGAAGGTAGTCCAAATCCAGGAGGTCTTCCATATAGATGGATAATAAAAAGTGCAATGATTTGGGCTTTTTTTGCCGTTTTTGTTCAAGCAATAGGAGAAATTAGAAAAAATACATATATGCTTTTAAAAGGTGAAAAATGACAGGAATTATTCTTTTTGTTGCAGCATTTATTCTTTTAATGTTAGGAGTGCCTGTAGCTTTTGCTTTTGGTGGAAGTGCAATTATTGCGGCTTTGCTTGACCCAAATATTGGACTTGATGTATTTGGATTATTGCCTTATAGAATTTATGGAATTATGCAAAATTTTACTTTAATGGCAGTACCTTTATTTATTTTTATGGGATTTATCTTAGAAAAAAGTAAAATTGCAGAAAATATGCTTGAATCAATAGGAAAACTTTTTGGTCCAATAAGAGGAGGTCTTGCAATTGCTATAGTAATAGTTGGGGCAATACTTGCTGCATCTACAGGTATTGTAGGTGCAAGTGTTGTTATGATGACAATTATATCTCTTCCTATTATGCTAAGACATAATTATTCTCCAAAACTTGCAAGTGGTGTAATTGCTGCAAGTGGAACTTTAGGACAACTAATTCCTCCTAGTATTGTTTTGATTATTCTTGGAGCTGTTATGCAAATTAGTGTAGGGGATTTATTTAAAGCGGCAGTAATTCCAGGGCTTATTATTGTAGCTTTATATATTGTTTATATTTTAATTGTAGCATTTATTAGACCAGAAATTGCTCCTGCTATTCAAAGTAATGAACCATATTCAAAAATTTTAAAAGATGCCTTAAAGAGTCTTATAGCTCCATTTATTTTGATTTTTTTGGTTCTTGGAAGTATTTTTGCAGGTTTTGCCACTCCTACAGAATCGGCCGCAGTAGGAGCATTAGGTGCTATTATTTTAACTTTCTTTTATAGAAGTTTTAGTTTTGAGCTTTTAAGATATGCTACCGTTGAAACGGTAAAAATAACTTCTATGATTTTTATGATTTTGATAGGAGCTACCGCTTTTAGTTTAGTGTTCAATGAAAGCGGAGCAGGGGATATGGTAACTTCATTTTTTACAGATGATATATCAAGCAAATATGCATTTATTGCAATTACAATGGGACTTATTTTTATTTTAGGATTTTTTATTGATTTTATTGAAATTACTTTTATTGTAATTCCTATTTTAATTCCTATAGTTGAGGCTTTTAATATTGATCCTTTATGGTTTGCTTTATTAATTGCAATAAACCTTCAAACATCTTTTCTTACACCTCCTTTTGGATTTAGTTTGTTTTATTTAAAAGGTGCAGCAGGAGATAAGATAGATACAAAAGATTTATATCTTGGAATTATTCCATTTATTTTAATTCAACTTTTGACTCTTTTGATAGTTCTTTTCGTACCAAAACTTGTATATATAATGGTTAAATGATGATTTATATAGGAACTAGCGGATTTTTATATAAAAATTGGATAGGAGATTTTTATCCTCCTGATTTGCCAAAATATAAATTTTTTGAATATTATGTTAAGTTCTTTAATTCTCTTGAACTTAATTCTACATTTTATAGATTTCCCAAAATTACCACAATGAGAAGTTGGAAATATAAAATTAAGAATGATTTTAAACTTTCAATTAAAGCAAATAGAATAATTACCCATACAAAAAAATTAAAATGTGATAAAAACTATCTTGATGATTTCTTATCAACCGTAAATATTTTAGGTGAGAAATTAGGAGCCGTTTTATTTCAGCTCCCGCCAAGTCTTAAATTTAATGATGAAAGACTTGAAACATTCGTATCAAAATTAAATAAAGAACTTACATACGCAATAGAATTTAGAAACAAATCGTGGTATAACGATACAACTTATCAAATTTTAAAAAAACATAATATTGCACTTGTATGGCATGACTTTAATCAAGATTTTATTTTTGAAAAGACAGCGGATTTTGAATATGTGAGATTTCATGGATACACTGGAAAATATAAAGGAAGCTATCCAGATGAAATATTAA
The DNA here is from genome assembly GCA_027035735.1 of Nautiliaceae bacterium. GTDB lineage: Bacteria > Campylobacterota > Campylobacteria > Campylobacterales > Nautiliaceae > JALTBU01. Next base: position 3,221 of record JALVUH010000186.1, on the reverse strand, counting down.
AAAATATTGCTCAAAAACTTAGCAATACTGCATTTGTATATTTTAACAATACTGATGATAATTCGGCTTTTAAAGATGCAATAAGGTTTAAAAAGCTAATAGAGGAGAAAAAATAATTTTCAAGAGAATATACATTATGTTAAGTAAATTATAAAAGGATTTATTATGTTAAAAAAAATAACTTATATTGTAATATTAACTACTACACTTTTTTCTAATACTTCACAACAGCTTTTTAATAAAGGTATGAATGAATTTTTTAATCAAAATTATAAAAAAGCATTTTTTTATTTTAATAAATCATGTAAATTAAATAATGCTAATGCTTGTTTTAGAGTTGGATTTATGTATGCTAAAAATAAAGGTGTTAAACAAAATATTAAAAAAGCTCTTTTTTATCTTCATAAAGCTTGTAAACTTAAAAATGCTAGAGCTTGTTTTAATATAGCTTTGTTACATGAAATTGGTTTTAAAGTAAAACGTAATGAACATCTTGCTCTTAAATATTTTAAAAAAGCATGTGAATATAAAATGGCTCAGGGTTGTTTTAATGTAGGACTTTTTTATCAAAATGGAATAGGAGTTAAAAAAAATATAAAAAAAGCTTTAGAGTTTTATAAAAAATCATGCGATTTAAATTCGGCTGAAGGATGTTATACTCTTGGTAATTTATATAAAAATAAAAAATTATCAAAAATTTTTTATAAGAAAGCTTGTAATTTAGGATTTAATATTGCTTGTAAAAATTAAAAAAGCTTATTTAATAAATCCTTATTATCTTCTAAATATTTATCAATAAGTTTTCTAAGTTCTTTACTTGAATCTGAGTGTTTCATTTTTGCAATTCTTTTAAACGCTTCCCATTTTGATTTTTCTATTTGAAAATTTGCATTTTTCATCTCTTTCATTAAAAAACCTTTAAAAAATCATTAAAATTTAATGAAATTTTATAATTTTCTACTTAATATTTCAACTAATTCATTATGTATTTTTTCATTTGTTGCTACAATACATTTATCTTCAAACATATTATAAATATCCCCAAATTCATCGCTTATTCTTCCCCCTGCCTCCATAACAATAAGCATTCCTGCACTTACATCCCATGGTTTTAGATTTATTTCATAAAAACCTTCATATTTTCCTTCAGCCACATAACATAAATCAAGTGAAGCACTCCCCAATCTTCTAATATCTTGGCATCTTGGTAAAACATGTTTTAGTTTATTTATAACCCAATTCAAATCTTCTTCATTTTCTGCACTTGAGTATGGAAAACCTGTAGCTATTAGACTTCTTTGAAAATCATCTTGATTTGAAACTAATATTTTTTTTCCATTTTTATAAGCACCCTCCCCTTTTTTTGCATAAAATAATTCATTTAATATTGGATTATAAACAATTCCATATTTTGGAGATTTTCTTTCATAAATTCCTATACTTATTGCACAATGTGGAATATGATGTGCAAAATTTGTAGTTCCATCTATTGGGTCTATTATAATAGAGTTATTAAATTTTTCTTGAGTTGTCTCTTCTGCTATTATCGTATATTGAGGGAAATTTTTACTAAATTCTCTTATTAAAAATTTTTCTACTTTTATATCATATTCTGTTACTAAGTCTTTTATTCCTTTTGAATGTATTTCAACTTTTTTTTCAAAACCTTCTTTAAATATTTCTCCAGCTTGTTTTATAATTTCAATAAATTTATTTAATGTTTGCATATCATTCCTTTTTATTTGTATTTTACTAAAATAAGGAAAAAAATGAAGGTTATAAAATTTATAGTTACTTTGATATATTTTTTAGGAGTATTGATTGTTTTGTGGCTAAATTTAATTAGATATGAAGGTAATTTTCACAAAGTTGCTAAAGGTGTATATAGAAGTGCTCAACTTTATTATTATGATTTACCAAAATATTATAATAAATATCATTTTAAAACTATTTTGAATTTAAGAGGAGCTTATCCAAATTCAAATTGGTATATATATGAAAAAAATTTTTGCAAAGAGCATAATATAACACTTATTAATTTTAGAATAAGTGCTAGGAAAATTCAATCTATAAAAACAATGAAAAAGCTTATTAAAATAATGAAAAATGCTAAAAAACCACTTTTAATTCATTGTCAAGGAGGAGCTGATAGGTCAGGGCTTGTAAGTGCCCTTTATTTATATTCCATTGGAGATAAAAATTATTCTAAAATGTTAAGTTTAAAATATGGGCATTTTCCTTATTTAGGTTCTTCTACAAAAGCAATGGATTTAAGTTTGAAAAAATTTATAAAATATACTAAATCTCATTAGATTTGTTTTTTTGATATTTGTAATAAATAAAAATAATAATTGCTAAAATTATAAGAGTAATAGCCGTTATTTCTTTTAAATATTTATGAATTAATGTTTGATTTTCTCCTATAAAATATCCAAGTCCTACTAAAATTAAAATCCATATTAAGCTTCCAAGACCAGTAAAAAAAGTAAAAATAAATCCATTCATTTTAGCAAGGCCTGCTGGAAAAGAGATGTATTGTCTAACTCCAGGAATTAATCTTCCACTAAAAGTAGAAATATGTCCATGTTTTTCAAAAAATTTATCCAATTTGTCTAATTTTTCTTTTTTAATAAATTTTTCTAAGAATTTTCTTCCAAACTTTGAAGCCAAAAAGTAATTAAACCATGCCCCAGTAATACTTCCTAAAACTCCACTTAGTATTGCCAAAAAAATATTCATCTCTCCTTTATATGCCAAATATCCAGCAGGTACCATTACTACTTCACTTGGAAAAGGAAAAAAACTACTCTCAAGAAACATCAAAAGAAATATTCCAATATATCCCCACTGCCCTATTGTATCTACTAAAAAATTAATTATACTTTCCATAAATTTCTCCAAAATTTTATAAATTTATCTTTAAACTTTTTAAAAGAAAATAATAACATTATTTTTATATTTTTTATTCTATTTTTTATCTCAATAAAAAAGGGATTATTTTCTATTTTTTCATATAAAAATACTCCTAACTTAATAATTTTATATTTTAATAATCTTTCTTTATTTCTTCTGAAAATATCAATACTTGGAATATAAATTATTATTTTTAAAATATAAAAAAATATGCCTAAAATCAAAAACCCTTTTGTAAATAAAAAAAGAGCGAGAGTTGAGGTGATTTCTGCTAATATAACGATAAATACAAAAGCAGAAAGCAAAAT
>JALVUH010000185.1:1400-3851 GCA_027035735.1 Nautiliaceae bacterium | reverse complement strand
AGGTTTAAATGAATATAGATGAATATAAAGATATTCCCGTTGAAAAAGTCGCTGCTGAGCTTAAAACGGATTTAAATAAAGGTTTAAGCTCAGAAGAAGCAAAAGAGAGACTTAAAAAATATGGTCCAAATGAAATTCCGGAATATAAAGAGCCTTTGTGGCATAGGATATTCAGAAGATTTTGGGGACCAATCCCATGGATGATTGAAATAGCTGCAATTCTTAGTGCCTTGGTTCACAGATGGGAAGATTTCACCATTATTATGATTATGCTTTTTGTAAATGCCGGGCTTGATTTTTATCAAGAGCATAAAGCTCTAAATGCTATTGAAGCACTAAAGAAAAAACTTGCTAAAAAAGCAATTGTACTTAGAGATGGAAAATGGGTTGAAATACTAGCAAAAGAGATAGTTCCTGGAGATATAGTAAAAATAAAAATTGGAGATATTATTCCTGCTGATATGAAGTTAGTTGGTGGAGGAGACTATTTACTTGTAGACCAATCTGCTCTTACAGGTGAGAGTTTGCCTGTAACAAAAAAACCAGGAGATGTAGTTTATTCAAATTCAATCGTAAAACAAGGTGAAATGATTGGTATTGCAATAGCAACTGGACTTAATACTTACTTTGGTAAGACAGTTAAACTTGTTGCAAAAGCCGAACAAAATCAAAGAAGCCATTTCCAAAAAATGGTTATTGATGTGGGTAACTTCTTAATTATAGTAACTGTTGTTTTAGTTGCTATTATAATTTTTTACGGAGTAAAAAGACACGAAAATATATTTGAACTCTTGGAATTTTCACTTATTTTAACTGTTGCGGCAATTCCTGTTGCACTTCCTACAGTTTTAACAGTTGTAATGGCTGTAGGTGCTTTGAATCTAGCTAAGAAACAGGCTATTGTAAGTAGACTTGCGGCAATGGAAGAATTAGCCGGAATGGATATTTTGTGTTCAGATAAAACAGGAACACTTACACAAAACAAAATGACAGTAGGTGAACCATTTGCTTTGACAAAACCAGAAGAGATGTTTATATATGCAGCGATTGCATCAAAAAAAGAAAATAATGACCCAATTGAAATTCCTATTTTTGAATGGATTGAAAAACATAACATCAAAATCCCTCAATATAAACTCATTAAATTTACTCCATTTGATCCTGTAATTAAAAGGACTGAAGCATTAGTAGAGATTAATGGAGAAAAAATTATTGCAACAAAAGGTGCTCCTCAAGTTATTATTGAAATGTCAAACCTAACTGATGAAGAAAAACAAAAAGTTTATAAAAAAGTAGAAGAATTTGCACAAGATGGATTTAGAACTTTAGGAGTAGCTTATAAAAAAGCAGATGTAGAAGATAAATTTACATTTTTAGGACTTATTCCTCTATATGACCCACCAAGACCTGATAGTAAAGAAGCTATAGAAGAAGCACATAATAGAGGCGTTGAAGTTAAAATGGTTACAGGTGATAATGTAGCCGTTGCTAAATATATCGCTAAAATTTTAGGTATTGGAGAAAATATCTACTCTATTAAAGAACTTAAAAACGAAACATATGACGAATATATAACTTTAGCAGAAGTTATAAGTGAAGCACTTCTTAAAACAATGAATTTAAGCGAAGAAGAAATTAAGAAAAAAACAAATCAAATAGTAAAAATTGTCCAAGATGAAATAGGCAAAAAGCTAAAAAGAGGCGTTGTAAAAAGACACGAAAGTGAAATTGTAAAAATTATCGAACAGGCAAACGGATTTGCAGAAGTTTTCCCAGAAGATAAATATTTTATTGTTGATGAGCTTCAAAAAGCAGACCATATCGTAGGTATGACAGGTGATGGTGTAAATGACGCTCCGGCACTTAGAAAAGCAGATACAGGTATTGCAGTAAGTGGTGCAACTGATGCGGCAAGAGCAGCGGCTGATATTATTCTTATGGCACCTGGACTTAGAGTAATAGTTGATGCTATTAAAGAAGCTAGAATTACATTTGAGAGAATGAAAAGTTACACAATTTATAGAATTGCAGAGACTGTCAGACTTATTTTATTTATGACATTATCAATAGTTATTTTTAATTTTTACCCATTGACAGCTTTAATGATTATTCTTTTAGCATTACTTAACGATATTCCTATTTTATCAATAGCATATGACAATACAAAAATAGCGAAAAAACCGGTTCGTTGGGATATGAAAGAAATGCTGGTGTTATCTAGTTGGCTTGGTGTTGCTGGGGTTTTAAGTTCATTTACAATCTTTTATATTACAATGGTTTATGTATATCATCATCCGGTAAATCCATTCACTCCGGAAATTCCAAAATGGGTAGATATTCATGATTATAAATCTTGGCTTGCATTTGTTCAAAGTGCATTCTTTACAAAACTTGTTATGGCAGGGCACTGGACAATATTCAATACAAGAACAGCTGATTGGTTCTTTAAAA
>JALVUH010000185.1:0-1300 GCA_027035735.1 Nautiliaceae bacterium | reverse complement strand
AAATGGGTAGATATTCATGATTATAAATCTTGGCTTGCATTTGTTCAAAGTGCATTCTTTACAAAACTTGTTATGGCAGGGCACTGGACAATATTCAATACAAGAACAGCTGATTGGTTCTTTAAAAAACCTTGGCCAAGTAAAACATTATTAATTGCACTTTTAGGAACAGCATTCCTTGGACTTATTTTAGGTGTATATGGATTTGGTTTAATTACTCCAATTGGTTGGAAATGGGGTATATTCTTATTTGTGTATACAGTAGTATGGTTTGTATTTAACGATTTTGTAAAAAGAGCAGTTGTAAAATATTACAGAAAAAAAGAAGGAATTAGTGTAATATGATAGATAAAGATTTAATTGCTTTTTTAGTTACAGTTGTATTTTCTTTTCTTATAGGCTTAGAAGTCAGAAGTTACAGGGAGTATTTTCACTCCCGCTTTGAATTTGGAAGCATAAGAACTCTTACTTTCACAGGACTTCTTGGCTTTGTTTTTTTTAAAATAAATCTTTATTTGTATATAAGTGGATTTATTGCTTTAACGCTTTTTTTTCTTTTGTTTTATTACTTTAAATTAAAAGAAAATAAAGCAAGTATAGTTACATTCTTGGTAGTAGCAATAACTTACTCTTTTGGTCCTCTTAGTGTTATAAAACCTTTTTGGTTTATTGCTTTGATTTTTGTTATTTTAATTTTTGGACTCAATGTAAAAAGAATTTATCCTAAATTAACTCAAAAAATTGATATTTATGAAATAGAAACATTTGCAAAAATGGTTTTACTCTCAGCTGTAATACTGCCGCTTCTTCCAAAAACTAAATTACCTTATATTGAACTAAGCCCTTTTAAAATCTGGCTTATAGTAGTAGTGATTTCAGCAATAAGTTATATTGGATATATCCTTCAAAAATATATCTTCTCAAACAAAGGATATTTTTTAACAGGTCTTGCAGGAGGAGCTTATTCTTCTACTGCCACCACAGTAGTACTTGCTTCAAAAGCAACACAAAATTGTCTCAATTCTATTACTGCCGGTATTATCGGAGCAACAGCTGTTATGTATTTTAGACTTATAATCATTGCTTATATTTTCAATCATCAAGTAGCACAAAAAATTTTAATTCCATATATTGCTCTTGGAATTGGAGGTATATTAGTAGCTATTTTTTATCTCAAAAAAGATTTAAAAGAAGAAAAAAGTGAATATGTAGATTCCAATCCGCTTGAACTTAAAACTGCCTTTATTTTTGCATTTTTATTTATAGCAATGATTGCAATTACTAAATTTATCCATACTCA
>JALVUH010000184.1 GCA_027035735.1 Nautiliaceae bacterium | reverse complement strand
ATTATTTCTTCAGCAATATTGCTTGGTACTTCTTCATAATGATCAAATACCATTGAATAAGTTCCTCTACCTTGTGTCATACTTCTAAGGTCAGTTGAATATCCAAACATTTCTGCAAGAGGAACAAATGCTGTAATTTTTTTAACTCCGTGTTGATCTTCCATAGAGTTAACTTGACCTCTTCTTCTATTGATATCACCAATTACATCTCCCATATACTCTTCTGGAACTTCAATTTCAACTTTCATAATTGGTTCAAGAATCACTGGATTTGCTTTTTTCATACCTTCTTTAAATGCCATAGAACCAGCTAATTTAAATGCCATTTCACTTGAGTCAACTTCATGGTAACTTCCATCATAAAGCTCAGCTTTAAAATCAACTACTGGGAATCCTGCTAAAACTCCTGCTTGAGCCGCTTCTTGAATACCTTTATCAACTGCTGGAATATATTCTCTTGGAATTACCCCACCTTTAATTAAATCAACAAATTCATAACCTTTTCCAGGTTCTTGAGGAATAAGTCTTAAAAATACATGTCCGTATTGACCTCTACCACCTGATTGTTTCGCATATTTATATTCTTGTTCAACTGTATTTTTGAATGTTTCTCTATATGCAACTTGAGGTTTTCCTGTATTACATTCAACTTTGAATTCTCTTTTTAATCTATCTACAATAATTTCAAGGTGCAATTCACCCATACCAGAAATAATAGTTTGTCCACTTTCTTCATCAGTTGTTACTCTAAAACTTGGATCTTCTTCTGCAAGTTTTTGAAGAGCAAGTGCCATTTTTTCTTGGTCTGCTTTTGTTTTTGGCTCAACTGCTACAGATATAACTGGTTCTGGGAATTCCATTTTTTCTAAAATAACTGGTCTAGATTCATCACATAAAGTATCACCAGTTAATGTATGTTTAAGCCCAACAATTGCTCCAATTTCACCACTATAGAATTCTTGAACTTCTTCTCTTTTATTTGCATGCATTCTAAGAAGTCTACCAACTCTTTCTTTTTTATTTTTAGTTGAATTTAATACATAACTTCCTGCTTTAATAACACCTGAATAAAATCTTGTAAATGTAAGTTTACCAACGAATGGGTCAGTCATAATTTTAAATGCAAGTCCACTGAAAGGTTGATCATCACCTGGATTTACACTAATTTCTTCACCAGTTTTTGGATCAATTCCTTTAATCCATGTAACTTCTGTCGGAGCTGGCAAGTAATCAATTACTGCATCAAGTAATGGTTGTACACCTTTATTTTTAAATGCAGTACCACAAAGCATTGGAACAATTTCAAGATTAATTGTAGCTTTTCTAATTGCTTTTTTAATTTCATCTTCAGTTAACTCTTCACCTGCAAAGTATTTTTCCATCAATTCTTCATCTGTTTCAGCAACAGCTTCAATTAATTTTTCTCTATATTCTTCCGCTTTTTCTTGAAGTTCAGCTGGAATATCTACAATTTCATATTTACTTCCAAGGGCTGCTTCATCTTCCCATACAAGAGCTTTCATTCTAACTAAATCTACAACACCTTTGAAGTTATCTTCTGCACCGATTGGAATTTGAATTGGAACTGGATTTGCTTTTAATCTTTCTCTAATTTGTTTTTCAACATTATAAAAGTCTGCACCAATTCTATCCATTTTATTTACAAATGCAATTCTTGGAACATGATATTTATTTGCTTGTCTCCAAACAGTTTCACTTTGTGGTTGAACTCCACCAACAGCACAAAATACCGCAATAGCACCGTCTAATACTCTCATACTTCTTTCAACTTCAATTGTAAAGTCAACGTGCCCTGGAGTATCAATAATATTAATTTGATGATCTTTCCAAAAACATGTAGTTGCAGCTGATGTAATTGTAATACCTCTTTCTTTTTCTTGTTCCATCCAGTCCATTGTAGCTGCACCTTCGTGCACCTCACCAATTTTATGACTAACACCAGTATAATATAAAATTCTCTCAGTTGTAGTTGTTTTACCCGCGTCAATATGTGCCGCAATACCGATATTTCTTACCTTCTCAATAGGCGTTTTTCTTGGCATACTTATCCTTTTTGTAATTTTTGTGGAATTTTAACATAATTTTAAAAATATACCAATAATTATTAATAATAGCACTAAATAAAAACATTTAAAAATATTTTATTTGAACATTAAAAATTTGCTCTTTTGTTTAGTATAGTTAGTATTTTAATAGTAAAACATAGTAGTTAAAATAAATCTTTAAAAAGTGACAGTCACTTATTTCTATAGAAAGAAAAAAGAGAAGAAATTACCATCTGTAATGAGCGAATGCTTTGTTTGCTTCCGCCATTCTGTGTGTGTCTTCTCTTTTTTTGAATGCTGCTCCTCTTTCATTTGCAGCATCCCAAAGTTCATTAGCAAGTCTCTCAACCATAGTTCTTTCATTTCTATTTCTTGCTGCATCAACAATCCATCTAATTGATAAAGTTTGTTGTCTCTCAGGTCTAACTTCCATAGGAACTTGGTAAGTTGCACCACCAACTCTTCTACTTCTAACTTCTAAAAGAGGTTTTACATTTTCAATTGCTTGAAAGAAAATATCAATACCTTTTTTACCTTCTTCTTTATTATCAAGTCTTTCAATAGCACCATATACTATTTTTTCAGCTAATGTTTTTTTACCATCCCACATAACTTTATTAATAAATTTAGTTACAACTTCACTATTATATACTGGATCCGGCATTACCGGTCTCTTTGGGGCTCTTCTTCTTCTCATAAAATCTCCTTCTCTTCAGTTTTTTCCTGGCATTAAACCAGACTTACTCTACCTTTTTGGCAGTGAGGAGGTTAATCAATATAAATTGAAAAACTCTCCTACTATAACCAAAAACCAACTATTGCTAAATTATGCTATGCAACTTTTAAATTATTTTTTACCAGCTTCAGATTTTTTAGTTCCGTATTTACTTCTAGAATGAACTCTACCTTTAACACCTGCTGTATCAAGTGCACCTCTTACGATATGATATTTAACCCCTGGTAAGTCTTTTACCCTACCACCTCTTACAAGCACAATGCTGTGTTCTTGTAAGTTATGACCTTCACCTGGAATATAGCTAATTACTTCATATCCAGAAGTTAATCTAACTTTTGCAACTTTTCTTAAAGCTGAGTTTGGTTTTTTAGGAGTAGTTGTATATACTCTTGTACAAACCCCTCTTCTTTGAGGACAGCTTACAAGTGCAGGTGATTTAGATTTTTTAATAACCTTTTTTCTACCTTTTCTTACTAATTGGTTTATAGTAGGCATTTGCTTCCTTTTTTTAGTTTTTAGTGCGGAATTATAACAAATTTTAATAGGATTATCAATTTAAAATTTCCTTTAAATAAGGAAAAAAGAGGAAAATTATTCGTGGTCGAGTTTAAGGTTTCTGTCTTTATGATAGAACATTCCAGTTCCTACTGGTACAACCCTACCAAGAACAATATTTTCTTTGAAATCTTCAAGATAATCAAATTTACCTTGAATACTAGCTTCTGTTAAAACTCTTGTTGTCTCTTGGAAACTAGCTGCTGAAATAAAGCTATCAGATTGAATTGCTGCTCTTGTAATACCTACAAGAACTGGCTCTGCAATTGCAGGTTCTCCTCCAAATTTTTTAATTCTTTCATTCTCTTCATTAAACATTTTCTTACTTACTAAATCACCTTCAATAAATTTAGTATCACCACTATCTACAATTTTTACTTGTCTTAACATTTGATTGATTATAAGCTCAATATGTTTATCATTAATATTAACCCCTTGAAGGCGATATACTTTTTGAACTTCAGAAACAATATATTGTTGAAGCGCTTTTTCTCCAAGAATTCTTAAAATATCATAACTTGAAATTTGACCATCTGTTAGTCTTTCCCCTGCATGAACAAAATCACCTTCATGAACTAAAATTTGTCTATCTTGTGGTACTAAATATTCTTTAACTGCTGTTTCACCTTCAACTATCAATCTTTGTTTACCTCTAATAGATTTACCAAATTTTACTATACCATCAATTTCACTAATAATTGCAGGTGATTTTGGACGTCTTGCTTCAAATAATTCATTAACTCTTGGAAGACCCCCTGTAATATCGCTTGATTTTGCAACAGCTTTTGGTGTTTTAGCTAAGATATCCCCTTGTTTAACTTCAGCTCCTTCTTGAACATGAATAACTGTTTTTGGTTCAAGCACATATTCATAAACTTTATCTTTAGATACAAGTAATATTCTTGGATGATATCCTTTTGGTAAATATTCTTTAACGATAATTCTTGCTTCACCTGTTAATTCATCTACTTGAGTTGTTACAGTAAATCCATCAATTATATCTTCAAATTTAATAACTCCATCAGCTTCAGCTAAAATTGGATTAGCAAACGGATCCCATTCAGCTATTATTTTTTGTTCACCATTAATTGGTTCAGCTATAATATCTCCTGCTTTAACTTCCGCATTATCATCTTTAAGAATTCTAGAACCTCTAACAATATAGTATCTATCAGCTTCTCTGTCATTTTCATCAACGATTACTGCAAAAAGACCTTTATATTCATTATCCATTCCAATTTCATCGCCAGCTTTTAGATCATATACTCTCTCAAGATGATCACCTACTAATTTATAATATTTGATAATTCCACTTGCCTTACTTTCAACTTTCATTGGAACTGGTTCATTATCATCTACTTTAAGCTCAGCTCCATAAGGAATTCTTTGAGGAACATACCAAGCTTCTTTAATTACCTCAACAATAGCATCATCTTTATTTACTTTTTGATTTTTATATGGAATATAAAGTTTTCCTTCAGTTTTACCAGAAATTCCAGCTAGTTCTGTTCCTTTTACAATATCATTTTTTCTAAGTGAATATCTTTTAATACTTCCATCATCACATTCAATTTCAATTATTACTTCTTCATGTTGAGATTGAACTCTTACTATTCCATCACAAGGTGCTTTAAGTTTTGGTTCTACTAATAAAACAGCAGCATTTCTTCTATTTGCAACAATTTTTTTACCATCTCTATTATAAGTTTCAATGTTATAAAATCTTATATATCCATATTTAGTAGCTACAATTTGTCTCTCTTCTTGAGTTGAACCAGCAATACCACCTGTATGGAATGTTCTAAGTGTAAGCTGTGTACCAGGCTCACCAATAGATTGAGCTGCAAGAATACCTACAGCTTCACCAACTTTTACAAGTTTTCTCTCAGCCAAGTTCATTCCATAACATTTAGCACAAATACCTTTTGGTGCTTTACAAGTTAGAGCACTTCTAATTTTAACTGATTTAACACCTTTTCTTACAATCTCTTTTGCTTCTTCTTCTGTAATTAAAGTACCTTCTGTAAACAATACTTCATTTGTAATTGGGTCATATACATCATCAGCTAAAACTCTTCCATAAATTCTCTCTTCAAGAGACTCTACTAAAGTTGAACCATCAGTAATATCTGTAACTTCAATACCTTCATGTGTTCCACAATCTTCCATAATTACTCTAAAGTTTTGTGAAACATCAACAAGTTTTCTTGTTAAATATCCTGCACTTGCAGTTTTTAGGGCTGTATCTGCAAGACCTTTTCTTGCACCGTGAGTTGAAATAAAGAATTCAAGAACGTTTAGCCCTTCTTTAAAGTTTGAAATAATTGGAGTCTCAATAATTTCACCATTAGGTTTTGCCATAAGACCCCTCATACCTGCTAGCTGTTTAATTTGGCTTGCACTACCTCTAGCTCCACTATCTGCCATCATATGAATTGAGTTAAATCCATTTTTATCTTTTTTCATAATTTCAAGAAGTTTTTCTTTAATTTCATTGTCAACTCTTGTCCAAATATCAACAATTTTATTGTATCTTTCTTGATCAGTTAAAAGACCTTTTTTGTATTGTTCTTGAACTTCTTTAACTTTTTCAAGTGCTTCTTGAATAATTTTAGGTTTATCTTCTGGAACAATAATATCTGCCATAGAAATAGATACTCCAACTTTTGCAGCATATCTAAATCCAAGATCTTTAAGTTTATCAAGAAATTCCGCTGTAACTTTAAGTCCACCAACTTTATACACATAATCAACAAGATTTGCAATATCTTTTTTCTTCATAATCTTGTTATACATTTCAACTGGAACAAAATCAGGAGTAATTGAATGTAGTATCATTCTACCAGGAGTAGTTTCTACTATTTCACCTTTTACTTTTACTTTAATTTTTGCGTGTAAATCCACTACTCCTTCATCAAATGCAATTAATACCTCTTCTGGATTAGCAAATAATTTATGCTCTCCTTTTACTCCTTCTTTTACTAAAGAAATATAATAAACTCCAAGTACCATATCTTGAGATGGAACAGCAATAGCTTTACCACTGGCTGGAAGCAAAATATTCATAGAACTTAACATTAAAATTTTTGCTTCTGCAATTGCTTCTTGGCTTAGAGGCACGTGTACTGCCATTTGGTCACCGTCAAAGTCTGCGTTAAATGCCGCACAAACTAAAGGATGTAATTGAATTGCATTTCCATCAATTAACACTGGATGGAATGCTTGGATTGATAATTTGTGAAGTGTTGGTGCCCTGTTAAGAAGCACTGGATATTGATCAACTACTTCTTGTAAACACTCCCAAACTTCTGGAGTTTTCTCTTCAATATGTCTTTTTGCTTGTTTAATAGTAGTTGCATAACCTTTTTCTTCCAATTTTCCTATTAAATGAGGTTTAAACAATTCAAGCGCCATTTTTTTAGGAAGACCGCATTGGTCCATTCTAAGATTAGGTCCTACAACAATAACACTTCTTCCAGAGTAATCAACCCTTTTACCAAGAAGATTTTGTCTAAATCTACCACTCTTTCCTTTAATAATATCACTTAATGATTTAAGAGGTCTTTTATTTGCACCTTTAATTGTATTTCCACGTCTACCATTATCAAAAAGCGCATCTACTGCTTCTTGAAGCATTCTTTTTTCGTTTCTAATAATAATTTCAGGTGCATCAAGTTCAATAAGTCTTTTTAATCTTTGATTTCTATGAATTACTCTTCTATATAAGTCATTTACATCTGCTACTGCAAATTTACCTCCATCAAGAGCAACAAGTGGTCTTAGATCTGGTGGTAATACAGGAATTACTGACATTATCATCCACTCAGGTCTGTTATCAGAATTTAAAAATCCTTCTACAATTTTAAGTTTTTTAACTATATCTTTTTTTCTAGCCTCACTTTTTGTAGTTTTAAGCTCTTCTTTTAATGAATAATACATTTCAGGCAAATCAAGCTCTTCTAGCATCTTTCTAATAATCTCTGCTCCCATTTCAGCATGAAAACCTGTATCTCCATAAAGGTCAACTAATTTTCTATATTCTTCTTCTACTAAAACATCTCCTCTTTTTACAGGAGCATCACCTGGTTCATAAACTACATATGCTTCATAATATAAAACTCTCTCAAGGTCTTTCATTTTAATATCAAGTAATGTTCCAATTCTACTAGGAAGGTTAGATACATACCAAATATGCGCTACAGGTGTTACAAGTTCAATATGCCCAAAGCGTTCTCTTCTTACTTTAGATGTAGTAACTTTTACACCACATTTTTCACAAACAATTCCTTTGTAGCGCATCTTTTTATATTTTCCGCAAAGACATTCATAATCATTAATAGGACCAAAAATTTTCGCACAAAATAGACCATCTCTTTCTGGTTTTAGTGTTCTATAATTAATTGTTTCAGGTTTTTTAACTTCCCCATGAGACCAAGAAAGAATCTCTTCTGGGCTAGCTATTTTTACTTGAACAGCATCAATATCTTGTGGTCTATTTTCTTCATCCCAATCAAGTTTTACATATTTAAATTTCTTCATCGTCTTCTTCCTTTTTATAAAACTCTAAATCAAGTCCAAGTGCTCTAAGTTCTTTAGATAATACAAAAAATGTTTCACTTAAACCTTCAATTGGAACATTTTCACCTCTAGTTAATGCTCTATAAGCTTTATTTCTTCCTTCAACATCATCAGATTTAGTCGTAAGCATTTCTTTAAGGTTATAAGCTGCACCATATGCTTCAAGTGCCCACACTTCCATTTCCCCAAATCTTTGTCCACCAAATAGAGCCTTACCACCAACTGGTTGTTGAGTAATAAGTGAATATGGTCCTATACTTCTTGCATGAACCTTATCATCAACTAAGTGATGTAGTTTTAGCATATACATATATCCTACATTTACTCTCTCTTTAATAGGCTCACCTGTTCTTCCATCATAAAGTTGAGTTTTACCATCTTCAGGAATTCCTGCCATTTCAAAAAGTTTTTTAAACTCTTCTTCATTTACACCCTCAAATACAGGAGTTGCAAATTTAACTCCTTTAGCCCAGTCTCTTGCATATTTTAAGAGTTCTTCATTAGTTAAGCTATCAAGGAATTTTTTATAATGTTCTCCAAAATGAGCAACATCAACAATTTCTTTCATTTTAGCTCTTAATTTTTCCATCATATCATTTTGTTTTTCTTTTAAAATTTTTTCTATTTGTTCACCAAGTTTTTTACCTACAAGTCCAAGATGAACTTCCATAATTTGCCCAATATTCATCCTTGATGGAACCCCAAGAGGATTTAAAACAACATCAACAGTTCTTCCATCTTCCATATAAGGCATATCAGCTTCTGGCACTATAATACTTACAATACCTTTATTTCCGTGTCTTCCTGCCATTTTATCACCAACTTTAATTTTTCTTTTATTAGCAATATAAACTTTTACCATTTTTGCAACACCATTTGGCAGGATATCATCTCTTTCTAATACTTCTATTTTTTCATCATAATCACGTCTTATTTTTTCTTTTTCAGCTTGATATTTATTTTTAATAGTTTCAAATTCTTTTTTTGTCTCTTCATCAAAATACTCTATTAAACTTAAAAGTAAAAATTTATTAATATTTTCAAGTTCTTCTTTTGGAATACTCTCACCCGCGTTAAAAATTTTTCCATTTAATTCTAAATCTTTTGAAAGTTTTGCATTTGATAAAAGATTTATAAGTGAAAGCATCTCTTCTCTATCAATTATATTTAATTGATTTTTATAAATTTCTTCAATTTTTGCTTTTTCTTCTTCATATGCTTTTCTTGCTCTCTCATCTAGCTCATACCCTTTTTTAGTATAAACCTTAACATCAATTACAACACCTTCCATACTTGCAGGTGCATAAAGTGAAGAATTTACAACATGACCTGATTTGTCTCCAAAAATTGATTTAAGAAGTCTCTCTTCTGGTGTTGGTTTTACATCACCTTTTGGTGAAATTTTTCCAACTAAAATCATTCCAGGTTTTACATATGTTCCAACTTTGATAATACCGCTCTCATCAAGATGAGTTAAGTGCTCAGGTTTAACACCTGGAATATCATTTGTAAGTTCTTCAAGTCCATGTTTAAGCTCTCTTACTTCACAAACTTCTTCATAAATATGAACTGAAGTGTAAACATCATCTTTAATAATTCTTTCACTAAGAACAATAGCATCCTCAAAGTTATATCCATTCCAAGGCATAAATGCTACTAATACATTTTTACCAAGTGCAATTTCACCATTATCCATATTAGGACCATCAGCAATTACATCGCCAGCTTTTACGATATCGCCTTCTTTTACAATTGGTCTTTGATCAAAACAAGTATTTTGATTTGTTCTTAAATATTTCTCAAGTCCATAATGATCAATATAAGCTCCATTTTCATCTTCACCTAAAATATAAATATTTTTTGCATCTACTTTTATTACTTTTCCACCTCTTTTAGCTTTAACAATTTGCCAAGCATCTCTTGCTACATATTTTTCCATACCTGTTCCTACAAGAGGAGCTTCGCTTCTTAGAAGTGGAACACCTTGACGTTGCATGTTTGATCCCATTAAAGCCCTGTTTGCGTCATCATGTTCAAGGAAAGGAATAAGAGATGCACCTACCCCTACAATCATTTTAGGATTTAAATCATATAAATCTACCTCTTTTTTATCAACTAAAATAATTTCTCCATCTTTTCTTGCTTCTACTAAATCTTCAAGAATTTCTCCTGTTTTTTCATCTATTTTTACACTAGCAGGAGCTATTACTTTTTCTTCTTCCTGAGTAGCTGTAAGATATACAATTTCATCAGTTACTCTTCCATCCTTTACAACTCTATAAGGAGCTTCAATAAATCCAAATTCATTAACTTTTGCATAAGTTGCTAAAGTATTAACAAGACCAATATTTTGCCCCTCAGGTGTTTCAATAGGACAAATTCTTCCATAATGACTTGGATGAACGTCTCTTATCTCAAATCCAGCTCTCTCTCTTGTTACCCCACCTTCTCCAAGTGCACTAAGTCTTCTTTTATGAGCAACTTCACTAAGTGGGTTTGTTTGGTCCATAAATTGAGACAACTGACCTGTTGCAAAAAAGTCTAAAATTGTCGTAGTTACAAGTTTTGTATTAACTAAATCCATTGGAAGTAGATCATTTACATTTGTAACAGTTGTCATTTTATCTTTGATAGTCTTTTGCATTTTAGCAAGACCATCTTGAAGTTTATTTGCTAATAATTCTCCAATACTTCTAATTCTTCTATTTCCTAAATGGTCTCTATCATCTATTTGACCAATTCCATTTTTAACACCAATTAAATATTGGATAGTTTTAATAATATCTTGATATGTTAAAACTGTAACATTATCTGGTATATTTAGACCCAATTTATGATTCATTTTCATTCTACCAACTTTTGTTAAATCATATCTTTCTGGGTCAAAAAATAACTTTTCAAACAACTCTTTTGCAGTTTGAGGGTTTGCAGGTTCTCCTGGTCTCATTACTTTATAAATTCTAATTCTTGCTAAATCATTTTCGTTTTCAATACCTTCTGTTTGTTTAAGAATTTTTAAAGTTTCTATATCTTGATGGAATGCTCTTAAAATACCATCATCTACGCCATCAGCTAAATCATTTACTATTTTAAATTCTTCAATTTGAGATTCAACTATTTTTTTAAGTTTTACATCATTTAAAATTGTTAATGTATCAAACAATACTTCTCCAGTTACTGGATCATATATAGGTTCTGCTAAATGTCTATCTATTAACAATTCAATTGGATATTCTACATATTTATGTTCTTCTTGAATTTTTTTAAGTTTTCTCTCAGTCAGTCTCTTTCCAGCTGCTAATAAAACATTTCCATCTTCATCTTTAATATCATAATCATATTTTCCAGGTTCAAGCTGACTTGAAGGCATTAAAAATTTATTATCTTTAACAATAATATCTATAATTGGATAAAACATTTTTAAAATGTCTTCTTTAGAATAATCCATCGCTCTAAGCAAGATTGTTACAGGAACTTTTCTTCTTTTATTAACTCTTACATACAAAACATCTTTTACATCATATTCAAAATATACCCAACTTCCTCTATCAGGAATAATTTGAGCAGAGTAAAGTAGCTTATTTGAATTTTGAGCTTCTTCTTCTTTAAAAATTACACCTGGACTTCTATGAAGTTGATTAACAATTACTCTTTCAACTCCATTAATAATAAAACTAGTTCTCTCAGTCATTAAAGGAATATCTCTAATAAATAGAGTTTGCTCTTTTATATCTTTAATACCTATAACTTCACCTGTTTTTTCATCTTTTTCATGAACTATAAGTCTAATTTTAATTCTAATTGGAATAGAATATGTTAGACCTTTTTCCATACATTCTCTAACAGTATATTTTGGTTTTTTAAATTCAATCCCTACATACTCAAGTGTAATTCTATTTTGAGCATCAGTAATTGGAAACATTGATTTAAATACTTTATGAATACCACTCTCTTCTGGATTTTCTAAATTAATAAAATCTTGAAACGAATTTTGTTGAAGATGTAATAAATTTGGAATATCTAATATTTGTGGAATTTTTGAAAAATCAAGTCTTAATCTATTTGCGGATTTTAATTGGTTTAACATAGGCTCTCCTGGGTGAGAAATTTGTAGATTTCAGTTTAAAATCAAAAACAATTTATATCAAAAAAAATAAAAAAAAGCAAGAAGCTTATTTAACTTCTACTTCTGCTCCTGCTTCTTCTAATGCTTTTTTAATTTCTTCAGCTTCTTCTTTACTTACACCTTCTTTAATAGTAGTAGGTGCACCATCAACCATTTCTTTTGCTTCTTTTAATCCTGCACCAGTAATTTGTCTAACTACTTTAATTACATTAATTTTTTTAGCACCTGGATTTTTAAGAATTACATCAAATTCAGTTTTTTCTTCAGCCGCTTCACCACCTGCTGCTCCAGCTCCTGCTACTACTGTAGGTTGTGCACTTACTTCAAATTTTTCTTCAAAAAGTTTTACTAATTCATTTAATTCTTTAACTGTTAAATTTTCAATAGTCTCTAAAATTTGTTCAAATGTACATGCCATGATAACTCCTCCTATAATTTATTTTATTGTTCTTGTTCTTTTTTTTCAATTAATTTTTGTAATCCCCATGCAAATTTTGCAATTGGAGCTTTCATCATAAATGCAACCATTCCAAGTAATTCATCTTTAGTTGGAAGTTTGCTTACTTCTTCAACATATGCAGCATCTTTAACTTCACCTTCAATTACTGCACCTTTAATTTTAAAAGTATCTTTATAATCTTTTGCATGTTTTGTCAAAATTTTTGCTAATGTAATTTGGTCTTCACCCCAAACAAAAAGATTATTTTCTTCAAATTCTACTTCAATTCCATTATTTGCAAATGCAATTCTTGCTAATGTATTTTTAACTACTTTAGCTTTTCCTTCTGCTTCTTTTACTGCTTTTCTTAATTTTTCAAGGTCTTTTACACTTTGACCTTTGAAATCTGCATAAAATACACTTACATCTTTTGTAAATTCGTTGCTGAGTTCCTCAACGATTTGTTTTTTTAATTCTTTTTTCATAAAGCTCCTTTCACTTAGACTCGGCAGGATATTAAGGGAATTCCCACCTGCTTTCTAAGTCCTTTGGACTTAGGCAAAAGCCTATTTATATTCTGCTAATTCGTTTACATCAAGTCTTAAACTAGGACTCATAGTAAGGCTAAGTGCTGCATTTTGAATATATCTACCTTTTGCACTTGCTGGTTTCATTTTATTAATTTTTTCTACAAATGCTTTTGCATTTTCAAAAATTTGTTCAGGTGTAAAGCTTGCTTTACCAATACCTACGTGCATATTTCCTTTTTTATCAACTCTAAAATTAACTTGTCCAGCTTTTGCATTTTTAACAGCTTGAGCTACATCCATTGTAACTGTTCCAGTTTTTGGATTTGGCATAAGTCCTTTTGGTCCTAGGATTCTACCAAACTTACCAAGTTTTCCCATCATATCTGGTGTTGCTATTAAAATATCAAAATCTAAATTTCCATTTTGAATCATTTCAAGAACTTCATCTTCTCCAACAATATCAGCTCCAGCAGCTTTTGCTTCTTCTGCTTTTTCACCTTTTGCTAAAACTGCTACTTTTACTTCTTTTCCTGTTCCATGTGGAAGAACAACGCTTCCTCTAATCATTTGATCTGCATGTCTTGGATCAACACCAAGTCTTAATGCAAGTTCTACTGTTTCATCAAATTTTGCTGATTTAAGTTCTTTTACTTTTTCAGCCGCTTCTTTTAAAGAATATACATCTTTATCAATTTTTTTAAGAAGCTCTAAATATCTCTTACCATGTTTTTTTGCCATTTTCACTCCTACGCAATATTTTTGCTACCACTTATGTGGTCTTAATCAACTATTTCAATTCCCATAGATTTAGCACTTCCTGCAATAGTTCTCATTGCAGCTTCAATATCATCAGTATTTAAATCTGGCATTTTTTTCTCAGCTATTTCTCTAAGTTGTGCTTTTGTGATTTTTCCAACTTTTTCTTTTAATGGATTGCTACTACCTTTTTGAATACCTGCTGCTTTTTTTAGGAAATCTGTAACAGGTGGTTGTTTTGTTATAAATGTAAAACTTCTATCATTATAAACTGTAATTTCAACAGGAATTGTATATCCCATCATATCTTTTGTTTTTTCATTAAAAGCTTTACAAAATTCCATAATATTAATACCTCTTTGTCCAAGTGCCGGACCTACTGGAGGTGATGGATTAGCTTTTCCTGCTGGGATTTGAAGTTTAAGAACCTCTATTACTTTTTTTGCCATCCCTTATCCTTTATACGATTTTTTCTACTTTTGTATAGTGTATTTCAACTGGTGTGCTTCTACCAAAAATTGTTACATTTAGTTTAAGCATACCTTTTTCATAATCAAAATCTTCTACTTCACCTGTAAAGTTAGCAAAAGGTCCTTCATTTATTCTTACTATTTCACCTTCTTCAAAGCTAACTTTAGGTTTAGGTGCAGATTTTTGTTTTGCTTTTTGTAAAATTAATTCAACATCTTCTTTTTTTAGAGGAGTTGGTTTTTTAGATTCACCAATGAATCTACCAACTTTTGGAAGAGATTGTATTTTATGCCACAAAGCAGTATCTAAATCAGCTTCTAAAAACACATATCCAGGATAAATACTTCTTTCATAAATTTTTTTCTTTCCATTTTTTACTTCAATAACTTGTTCTGTAGGAACAATCACTTCTCCTATTTTATCATCAAGTTTAAGTTCTTTTTTAAGATTTTCTATAGCCTTTTTCACTGCAAGTTCACTACCTGAATATACTTGAAGCGCATACCATTTTTTATTATTTTCCATGTTTTTCCTTATAATACTGCTTTTAAAATAGCATCCATTATTAAATCAACTAAACCTAAAAATAAAGCTACTGCTGTAACCATAACAGTTACTGAAATAAAAGATTGTTTAACTTCTGTTTTTGTCGGAAAAATAACTTTATCAAGTTCTGCTTTTGCTTCTTTTACATATTCTATAAAAGCTTTTATTTTATTCATTATTACCTCTTCCAAAAATTGGCTTATTTTGGCAGGGCAGGAGGGACTCGAACCCCCAACAAGCGGTTTTGGAGACCGCCGCTCTACCAATTGGAGCTACTGCCCTGTGGAGCGGGCGACGGGACTCGAACCCGCGACCCTCAGCTTGGAAGGCTGACGCTCTAGCCAACTGAGCTACGCCCGCTCATTTGACTACTACCAATATAGTAGTCAAATAAGAGGGCAAAAAGCCCAAATTATAGTTTAGACTCTTTATGAACTGTGTGTTTGTTACACCATTTACAATATTTTCTAATCTCAAATTTTTCTGGATGTTTTCTTTTTTCTTTTGTTGTATGGTAATTAAATCTACCACACTCTGTACATTTTAGATGAATAATTTCTCTCATCTTATTCCTTTAAAAATAAGGGGAAAACCCTTATTCAATAATTTTAGTAACTACTCCAGCACCTACAGTTCTACCACCTTCTCTGATAGCAAATCTTGTACCTTCTTCAAGTGCAATTGGAGCAATTAATTCAACAGTTAATTTTACGTTATCACCAGGCATAACCATTTCTACGCCTTCTGGTAATTGAATAGTACCAGTTACGTCAGTTGTTCTGATATAAAATTGTGGTCTATATCCATTAAAGAATGGTTTATGTCTTCCACCTTCTTCTTTTGTTAATGCATAAACTTCTGCTTCAAATTTAGTATGAGGTGTAATACTTCCTGGTTTTGCAAGAACCATACCTCTTTCTACTTCATCTTTAGCAATACCTCTTAAAAGTACCCCTACATTATCACCAGCTTGAGCTTCATCCATTTCTTTTCTGAACATTTCAATACCAGTAACTTTTGTAGTTCTTGTTGGTTTGAAACCTACGATATCTACATCATCACCAAGTTTTAATATACCTCTTTCAATTCTTCCTGTTACAACAGTACCTCTTCCTGAAATTGAGAATACGTCTTCAATTGGCATTAAGAAATCTTTTTCAGTATCTCTTTCTGGTGTTGGGATGTATTCATCAACTGCATCCATAAGTTCCATAATTTTTTCTGACCATTCACCAAGTTGACCAGCTTTTACTTCTTCAAGAGCTTTAAGAGCTGAACCAGCAATAACAGGTGCATTATCTCCATCAAATTCATATTCGTTTAATAATTCTCTAACTTCCATTTCAACTAATTCTAAAAGTTCTTCATCATCAACCATATCCATTTTGTTTAAGAATACAACAATTGCTGGAACACCAACTTGTCTTGAAAGTAGAATATGTTCTCTTGTTTGTGGCATAGGACCATCAGTTGCTGCAACAACTAAGATAGCTCCGTCCATTTGAGCAGCACCAGTAATCATGTTTTTAACATAGTCTGCGTGTCCTGGACAGTCAACGTGAGCATAGTGTCTTTTTTCAGTTTCATATTCAACATGAGATGTATTAATTGTAATACCTCTTTGTCTTTCTTCTGGTGCATTATCAATTTGATCATAATCTTTAAGTTCTGCAAAACCTTTTTGAGCAAGTACACCAGAAATAGCTGCTGTTAAAGTAGTTTTACCATGGTCAACATGCCCAATAGTACCAATATTTACGTGTGGTTTAGTTCTTTGGAATTTTTCTTTTGCCATTTTATTCCTCCATTTAAAATTTTTATAAAATTAGCTCTTTATGAACTCCAACAAGGCCTTGCTGGAGCCCATAGGCGGGATTGAACCGCCGACCTCTTCCTTACCAAGGAAGTGCTCTGCCACTGAGCTATATGGGCAAAAACACTGCTAGCAATGTTTTACATCTAAAATATAAAACAAAAAATTATTTATGGGAGTTTATGAGCAGACAACACCTATGAAGTTTGCTCAGCTCCCAGTTCTTCAGTACTGGAGCGGGCGACGGGACTCGAACCCGCGACCCTCAGCTTGGAAGGCTGACGCTCTAGCCAACTGAGCTACGCCCGCTCAATGGTGGTGGGGGCAGGATTCGAACCTGCGAAGGCGAACGCCAACGGGTTTACAGCCCGTCCCCTTTGGCCACTCGGGAACCCCACCAGTTTCAACTGGTCAAACGCTGAATGGAGCCGGCGAAGGGACTCGAACCCCCGACCTGCTGATTACAAATCAGCTGCTCTAGCCAACTGAGCTACGCCGGCACATCTCTTTGTGGATTGAAATTATATGTAAAAAATTTTTTAATGTCAAGT
>JALVUH010000183.1 GCA_027035735.1 Nautiliaceae bacterium | reverse complement strand
CAGGTGATATAGAAGAGATGCATGATGCTTTCTCTAGACTTATCAAATCAATTGCTATTGGTGTAGTAATTTTGATTTTAACATTAATGGTTGTTTATCAATCACTCAGACTTGCTCTTATTATGATTGTAGTTTTACCTCTATCAATGATTGGAGCAGCTTGGTCAATGCTTATAGCTCACAAACCTTCATGTATGCCTAGTATGGTTGGGTTACTTCTTTTATTCGGTATTATTATCAAAAATGCAGTATTACTCATAGACTTTTATAAAGAATTTAAAGCTGAAGGCAATAGACCGTTTGATGCTGCTCTTCAAGCAATTAGAGTTAGGTTTAGACCTGTATTTATGACAGCATTTGGGACAATTGCAGGTATGATTCCAATTGCTCTTGAACAAGCTATTGGTCTTGAGAGATTATCACCTCTAGCTGATGTAGCAATTGGAGGACTTTTAATAGGAACAATTTTGACACTTATTTATGTGCCAATGCTAGCTTACGCAACAGACCCAGATAATAACAAAACAAATATATTTGAAAAAAGAAAAGATGAACAATAATGTATGATTATTGTTATGCACTAAATGAAGGAGAAATTTTAAACGAAGACCACCCCAAGTGGCCTCTCTTTGTGCTTACAATTTGTGGTAGTAAAGTTGAAACGCTAAAAATGTCAAAAAGAGTTATGTGCACACTTAAACATCTGCCGTTAAGACTCCAAGTTTTCTATGAAAACAATGCAGAAAAATGCATAGAGATGGGAGGAGGCGGAGACCCTAGCGTATTTTTAAATGGAAAGCTTTTATTTGAAGGGCTTATCCAAGCAGAAGAGATTAAACAAATTTTTGAAAAACTACTAAAAGGAGATACAATGGTTAAATACGCAACACCAAAAATGCAAAAAGAA
Organism: Nautiliaceae bacterium; assembly: GCA_027035735.1. Classification (GTDB taxonomy): domain Bacteria; phylum Campylobacterota; class Campylobacteria; order Campylobacterales; family Nautiliaceae; genus JALTBU01. The sequence continues at coordinate 3,000 of JALVUH010000183.1, read as the reverse complement.
ATTAGAATTAGTTTAGAGGATTTTATTAAATTATTTAATGAAGATAAAGCTGTTTTAATAGATATGAGAATGCCGTTTGAGAAAAAAGTTTGGAATTTACCTTTTGCTCTTGATATTAATCCTGAAAATGTAGATGAAAAACTTAATGAAATTCCAAAAGATAAAGTAATAGTATGTGCATGCCCTACAAACAACAGAAGCCCATTTATGGCAACTTATCTAAAAGAAAAAGGGTATGATGCTAAATATTTAGTAGAAGGACTTTTAAAACTTATGGAAAGACTAAAAGGCGGAAAAGCAAAAGATATTAAGGTAGACTAATGGCACATCATCACCATCCAGTAAGCGGAACAAAACTTTTTATTACAATAATTTTAAATTTGATTATTACTATTGCTGAAATTATAGGGGGAATTTTTTCTAATTCCCTAGCTCTTCTTAGTGATGCTTTGCATAATTTCAGTGATGTAATGGCTTTAATTATTGCATATATTGCAAACAAACTATCAGGTAAAGAGGCAAATGAAAAAAACACTTTTGGATTAAAAAGAGCAGAAATAATAGCGGCTCTTTTTAATGCATCGGTGTTAATTGGTATTGGTGTTTTTTTAATAGTTGAATCAGTTCATAAAATCATACACCCAGAGCATATTAAATCATTATGGGTTATTGGATTTGGTTTGCTTAGTGTAATTTTAAACGGGGCTAGTGTTTTATTAATTAAAGATGACTCACACGATAATTTAAATATGAAAGCTGCATATTTACATCTTTTAACAGATGTGGCAACAAGTATTGCGGTAATTATCGGCGGTGTTTTAATTTATTATTTTAAAATCTATTCAGTTGATGCGATAATTTCACTTTTAATTGCAATCTATCTAATTTATTCGGCTTTTGATATTGTTAAAGATAGCACAAAAATTTTGATGCAATATTCACCTGAGAATATCAATTTAGATGAAGTAATTAAAGAAATTGAGCAATATCCTGAAATTAAAAATATACATCACATACATATATGGCAATTAAATGAACACGATATTTTTTTAGAAGCACACATTGATTTGAATGAAAATTTAAGTGCTGAGGAAATTTCAAAATTGATTGATAAATTAGAAAAAGATTTAGAAGAAAAATTTCATATAACTCATACAACTTTCCAAGTAGAATATAATAGAAATGACAATAAACAAAAAATTATAAGGAGTGAAAAATGAACTTTGATGAATATCTAAGAGGTTTTGATTATGATGAGAGAAAAGAGATGAAAATTTCTTTGCCTAAACTTCTTGAAGGTTATAAAAACGGAGAAATTGAACTTATTGATATTAGATTTCCTGAAGAATATGAAGCTTGGCATGTAGGAATTGGAAAACATATCCCTTTAAATGAACTGCCTGATAGACTTGATGAAATTGACAAAAACAAAATCGTAGTTACAATGTGTCCTCATTATGATAGAGCATCTATTGCAAGGCACTATTTAAAATTAAAAGGTTTCAGGGCAAAATATTTAGTAGAAGGAATGCTTGGGCTTGTAGATTATCTAAGAGGCGATAAAGCGAGAGATTATATAAAAGAAGTAAAACATGGATCATAATATCTGGTATTATGTAATTTATTTCTTTTTAACTCTTGTTTTTTCTACTATTTTTTCAATGGGTGGAGTTGGAAGTGCGATAGGTCTTGTACCTATTTTTACAGTTATGGGAATGCCCCTTAATCTAGCAAAAGCTATAGGATTATTTATAAACTCAGCCTCCACAATTACAGCTTCTATTATGAACTTTTTTAGAGGAGTTTTGGATATTAAATTTGCTATGCCTCTTGTAATTTCTATTTTGATAGCAACGCCAATTGGTGCTTGGTTTAGTCAATACGTCCCAAAAGAGATAGTAGAATGGCTTCTTACATTATTCATAATTACATGTGCTTTTTTATTAATTTTTACAAAAAGAGAAGCAAAATTTTCATATACTAAAGCTTGGGTTTTATATGCAATTGGTGGAAGTGTTGGATTTTTATCTGGTCTTATTGGAGTTGGAGGAGGAAGTTTAATTATGCCAATTTTAATCTTACTAGGATACGATGCAAAAAAAGCGGCATATGCAGTTAGTTTTGTTATTCCTTTTTCTACTCTTGGAGGATTTTTTACATATCTTTCATTTGTACATATGGATTGGATATTGCTAGCAGTTGTAACTGTAGCTGCTATAATTGGAGGATATGTAGGTGATTTCATTATGCATTATAAACTAACTCCAGCTCAAATAAAAAAACTTATTGCAGCAATTTTAATATTACTTGCAATAAAAATGTTATTTAGATTATTATAAGGATAAAAAATGTTACATATTTTGAAAAAAATTGCAGATTGGATTTTAGAAAATGAAGAAAAAGCAGCGGAAGATTGCAGGGTACCTGATGAAATAATTGAAGAATGGGAAGAGATAGTTGATGAAAAATTAAAAAGAATGGAAAAACATCACAAAACAAATAATCCTCAATATGAGATGTTAAAAGATATCAAACAAAAAATTGAAGAGATAAAAAAAATTAGAGCCAAAAATTGCAAAATAAAATAAAACCCTCTCTTTTTGAACTTGTTTCCTCTTTTTTCCTTCTTGGTCTTACAGCATACAGTATGGCTATGCTTGAAGAGTTAAAACAGCTAAATAACAAAAAAAAGTGGCTAAGCGATGAAGAAATAGACAAAGCCTTAGCAATGGTAGAACTTTATCCAGGACCTATTTTTATAGATTTAGCAATTTATATTGCTTATAAACTACGTGGTCTAATTGGAGCATTTTTAGCCTTTTTTGCGTTTTTAATGCCTTCATTTATTATTATGCTTGTTTTATCTTTTATCTATTTTCATTATGGCAAAATATCTTATATTCATCCTTTTTTCAGTGCTCTTGAAGCAATGGTAATAGGAATTATCATAAAAGTGGCACTTGATTTTGGAAATAAATATGTAAAAGATAAAATAAGCTC